>CANKUF010000028.1 GCA_947486675.1 Acidimicrobiaceae bacterium | reverse complement strand
CGCAGTTGGATCACATCAAGGCGTACGAATCGACAAGTACTTGGGTGACGGCCTCATGGCTGTTGCCGTAGAAGCCGAAGATGGCATCACCTTCGCCATGATGCTGCAGCGCAATGCAGCAGTTGCGTGTGCCCCGCTCTCACTGCGCATCGGTATTGCCACGGGTGACACCATGTTGTTCGAAGGACAGGACTACATCGGCTCTGCACCAAACATGGCAGCGCGCTTATGCGATGCCGCTGCGGGACTTGGCACGCTCATTCCACTTGACCAAGCTGCCGAACTTCCAGTTGGCGTGTACACCGTGCCTCACGAACCTGTCGTGCTGCCTGGTTTTGCTCAACCAATTGAAGTTGCAATTCTTGCGGGCGAGCCACTCATTGATAGTCGTTCCGACATCAATGAAGTGTGGAATCGCTCCCCTTTTGTTGGCTAATTGATTCCTAGCCGCGCGAACGGTATGTAGCGCGTAAACCTGTTGAGTCCTTGTTTAGGCGCTTCGAAAGATGCAAGCCCTCCAGCACAAACTCCACCGCACTTGCCACCACAGCAGGCGTTGCATCTGCACCAACAATTTGTGTCACCAATTCGCGTAATGCGGGTATATCGGTAAACATGGCGCCGTATGCAACGGACTCAACATCTTCGCCGGCATGCAGCACCACTCCACCGTCAAATGCTTCAACAACTTCGCGAATCTTTTCTCCAGTTACGCGTTGCTTGAAAACCTGAAGCACTGCGGTCTTCACAATGTTTTCCAAAATTGCAGACTCTCGACCGTCTTCTGTGGTTTCGAATTCCACTTTTCCGGCAGTAGACGCGGCGAGTGAGGCCAGGTCACTCACGCGTGGTGCAACTTGTGTTTCGCCCATGCGTAATGCGCGGCGAACTGCGTTCGCTGCAAGCGTTTCGTAGTTACTTACTGACAATCGCACACTTACACCGCTGCGTTGGTTGACGTGACTGCTTGCACGCGCAATGTGGCTGATGGTGGTCACGACTTCTTCCATGAACGATGGCCACGTAACAACAACGCTGCCAATGCTTGAGGCGCGAGCCTCTTGGCGAACAATGTTCATTTCCGTTTCCACTTCAAGTGGATAGTGCGTGCGAATTTGGCTGCCGAAACGGTCTTTCAGTGGCGTAATCATGCGACCACGATTGGTGTAGTCCTCGGGGTTTGCCGAGGCAACCAACATCACATCGAGTGGCAAGCGAATTTTGTATCCGCGAATTTGCACGTCGCGTTCTTCAAGCACGTTCAACAAACCCACTTGAATTCGTTCTGCTAAGTCGGGCAATTCGTTGATCGCAAAAATGCCGCGATTTGTGCGTGGGACAAGTCCATAGTGGATGGTGAGTTCGTCGCTGAGGTAACGCCCTTCAGCAACTTTGATGGGGTCAACTTCGCCAATGAGATCGGCAATTGACGTGTCTGGCGTTGCAAGTTTTTCGCCGTAGCGATCTTCGCGGTTCACCCACGAAATTGGTGCATTGTCGCCCATTTTTTCTACAAGTTCACGCGCGTGACGCGATACCGGGTTGTACGGATCATCGTTAATTTCACTGCCTTCGATGATTGGCATCCATTCATCGAGCAAACCTGTGAGCGACCTAATCATGCGTGTTTTTGCCTGACCACGTTCTCCAAGAAAAATCACATCGTGTCCTGCCAACAAAGCATTTTCTAACTGAGGCATCACCGTGTCTTCATAACCCAACACTCCGTCGAACAGTTGCTGTCCAGCCGAAATTCGCGCGACAGCATTGCGCCGCAACTCTTCCTTTACGGGAATGGATTGCCAACCCGAGGCGCGAAGTGCTCCAAGAGTTACAGGCAGTGAGTGAGCGGAAGTCTGGGCGTTGGCCATGCGCCGACGATACTTGCCGCCTGCACGAGTGACATAGGCGAGCGTTTATTGTGAGTTCATGACTACTTCCTCGCCATTAGTTGCCGTTGTTACCGGAGCCAATTCGGGTATTGGACGCGCCACCGCTTTGCACCTCGCCCAGCAGGGCTACCGCGTATTTGGCACGGTTCGGTCAATCGACAAAGCCAACAAGTTGCAAGCCCGTGCGAACGAACTTGGCGTAACGGTTGAACTGATTGAAATGGATGTTGCAGACGATGTATCGGTGCAGCGCGGATTCGCCGACATCTTTCTTGCCACCGACCGTGTTGATGTACTGGTCAACAATGCAGGAGTCGGCGGCAACGGTGTAATTGAGGAAAGCACGACACAGATGTACCACGCAGCGTTCAATGTGAATGTGGTTGTTGCCATTCGTTGCACTCAACGGGTGTTACCAAACATGCGTGAGCGCAAAAGCGGGACCATCGTGAATATCACTTCTGTTGTTGGCAAATTTGCAGCTATTGCGCAGGCTCCCTACGTTGCATCAAAGTGGGCATTCGAAGGCGTCAGCGAGGAACTCGCGCAAGAAGTAGCACCGTTTGGTATTCGCGTTGTCATTATTGAACCCGGTGTGACGAAGTCCTCCATCTTTGCGAAAAACATCGACGCACCAAATCAAAGTGGTGCATACGACGCGCATTACCGACGCATGTTTGCGTTTTACGCCGCAGGAATTACCAACGCCACACCAGCTGAAGAAGTTGGCGCAGTCATTCACCACGCCATCACCACCGACACACCTCAGCTGCGTTACGCATGCTCGTGGGCTGGCCCAGAAATTGTCGCTGGCCGCGCCAAGCAATCGGACATCGAGTGGGTGGCTATGGCCGCCTCAGAACACGATGCGGACTACTTCGATGCCTTTAAAACCGCTTACGGAGTGGATTTGAGCAATAGTTGACAAAAGTGGTCGGGATTCAGATATCGTGACGAATCCACCCTCAAAAGGAGACCACTATGTCCGTACGTCTTGGCGATGTCGCCCCAGACTTCACCGCTCAAACCACTCAAGGTGAAATCAAGTTTCACGAATGGTTGGGCGACTCATGGGGCGTGCTGTTTAGCCACCCGAAAGATTTCACGCCAGTGTGCACCACCGAACTTGGCTATGTAGCAAAGATCAAACCAGAGTTCGACAAGCGCAACGTGAAAGTTATTGGACTTTCAGTTGACAGCGTTGAATCACACGAAAAGTGGGAAAGCGACATTGGCGAAACTCAGGGAACTCCTGTGAACTTCCCCATGATCGGTGACCCAGATCGCAATGTTTCCAACCTGTACGACATGATTCACCCAAATGCGAACGACACATTGACAGTTCGCAGCGTGTTCGTTATCGGACCTGACAAAAAGGTAAAGCTCACCATTACCTACCCAGCTTCAACTGGCCGTAACTTTGATGAAGTGCTTCGTGTCATTGACTCGTTGCAACTCACCGCAAAATTCAAAGTGGCAACTCCAGCAAACTGGAAAGACGGCAGTGACGTCATCATCGGCGCAGCAGTATCCGACGATGAAGCAAAGACGCTGTTCCCTGGTGGTTGGAAGACCGTGAAGCCATACCTTCGCGTGCTCCCGCAACCAAAGTAAGCGCGGCATAACGTCCACATCTATTGGGTCGTAGGCTGTGGGGTATGAAAAACCCCTCAGCCGCGACTGCAACCAACGTTTCCAAAATTTACGGACACGGAGACAGCGAAGTACGAGCACTCGACAATGTGTCGGTGCAATTCGAAACAGGCAAATTCACTGCCATTATGGGGCCAAGCGGCTCTGGCAAGTCCACCCTCATGCATTGCATGGCGGGTCTTGATGAAATGACTGAGGGTTCAGTCACTATTGCCGACATTGACATCGCAAGTTTGAAAGATAAAGACCTGACCAAACTTCGCAGAGACAAAATTGGCTTCGTGTTTCAGTCATTCAACTTGGTTCCAACACTGAATGCAGATGAAAACATCCGTCTGCCATTGCTTCTTGGTAACAACAAGGGCAACGAGGAATGGATTCAGAAAGTAATCAATACCGTTCACCTGCAAGATCGTTTAACTCATCGCCCAAGTGAACTTTCCGGTGGCCAGCAACAGCGTGTTGCCGTTGCCCGTGCGCTTGCCAGTGAACCAGCAATTATTTTCGCTGATGAGCCAACGGGAAACCTGGATTCAACAACTGGAAACGAAATTCTGTCGTTCATGCGTAAAGCAGTTGATGAACTTGGACAAACCATCGTGATGGTGACGCATGACCCCGTATCTGCAAGTTATGCAGACCGCATCGTGTTTTTGAAAGACGGAAAAATTGCTGGTGAGTTGCTCGAGCCAACTCCGGAACTCGTGCTTGATTACATGAAGAAACTGGGCCACTAAACCATGTTGCGTATTGCACTGAAGGGAATCTTGGGTCGCAAGGCACGCTTGGTTCTCACTTCCCTTGCGGTCATTTTGGGAACTGCATTTCTGTCAGGCACTGCCGTGTTTTCTGCGACACTCAACCGAACGTTTGACAACTTGTTCAGCGATGTGTTTCGCAATGTTGATTCCTATGTTCGCTCAACACAAGTGATTGAAGCCGACTTTGGCGCAGAAGAGCGTCAGCGAATTCCGGCCGAACTCATTGCCATGATTGAGGCCGTTCCTGGCGTCGGCGATGTGCAAGGCGACATTCAGGCGTTTGCGCGCATCATTGGAAAAGATGGCCAACCACTCGGATCTGAAGGTGCAGGACCACCAACATTTGGCAGCGTCGGTGAAGAATTCAAGGGTGCACTGTGGACGATTAGCGAAGGAAAGTTCCCATCAAATTCCACTGAAGTTGCGCTAGACGAAGCCTCAGCAAAAGCTGGTAACTACGTTGTCGGCGACATAGTGAAAGTCGTTGCACAAACCGGCAGTCGTGAATTCACGCTTGTTGGTATTGCCGGTTACGGCGATGTGCGCTCACCAGGTGGAGCAACATTTGCTCTCTTTGATCTTGCAACAGCGCAAGAATTTCTCGCCAAGCCTGGTTTCGTTGATGCCATCCTGATATCGGGTGATGGTTCTGCCTCGGACGAAGAATTGGCTCAGGCAATCAATGCCATTATTCCAAGTTCGTACAAAACTGAGACTTTGACAGGCGCAGAAATCACTAAAGAAACTCAGGATCAAATTGGGTCTGCACTCAGTTTCTTCAGCATTTTGCTTTCCACATTTAGCTACATCGCCCTCGGCGTTGGCAGCTTCGTGATCTACAACGTGTTCTCCATTAGCGCGGCACAGCGCCAACGCGAAAATGCACTCCTGCGAGCAATCGGTGCGTCAAAGAAACAAGTGACGCGTGCATTGATGATTGAGTCAGTGGTTGTTGGTCTGTTTGGTTCGACCATTGGGTTGTTCGCAGGCATTGGCCTCTCAAAGGCTCTCAGCGCATTGTTGAAAGCCGCCAGCATCGACCTGCCAAGTGGCGATCTCGTGGTGCCAAGCTCAGCAGTTGTCAACACCATTGTTGTCGGACTCATCGTCACGGTTGCATCAGCATGGTTGCCTGCGCGCCGTGCTGGAAAAGTTCCCCCACTTGCTGCAATGCGCGAAACCGCAATTGAAATAGTCGTTCTTAGTCGTCGTCGCTCACTGTTCGGTCTGATTCTTATCGCTCTCGGCGCAGCAACGATTGTCGCAGTAACGAGTGGAGCAAGTAACAAATGGCTGGGTCTTGGAATTCTGTTTGTCTTTTCTGGCACCATCACACTTGGACCAGTTATTGCTCGACCAGTTGCATTGCTGTTGGGCAAGCCAGCAGAAAAATTCCGTGGAGTTACGGGAACCATGGCTCGCCAAAACAGCGCACGTAATCCGAAACGCACGTCACGCACCGCTTCACCTGTGCTCATTGGGGTCGCCCTCGTAACTGCAGTCGCAGCCCTTGCCGCAAGTATTAGCTCTCAAATTGACGGAGTATTCACGCAACAATTCAAAGGTGACTACGCGATAAACACCAACGCTCGTGGTTTTGGTGGCCTCAGCCCATCACTTGCCGATGACATCAACGCGCTTCCAGAAGTTGAGCGCGCAACGGGAATCGGCTTGCTCACCGTAAAGATTGATGGCAAGGGTCAATACCTCACCACCATTAACCCGGCAACGGTAGAAGGCGTCTACGACATTGGTCTTACTTCTGGGTCGTATGCAGATCTCACTCCTGAAACTATTTTCGTTTCACAGCAATACGCAGAGAACAACGATGCCAAACTTGGTGACACCCTCCAAGTAACACTGGCCGACGCACAAGTGAAAACGCTTTCCATCGCTGGAATTTACGAGTTTGATGAACTTGCAGGCAAGTACACGGTTAGCCGTGACCTCACCAAAGACACGACAGTGATCACATTTGACCTTGGCGTGTACATCAAAATCAAATCTGGTGTTTCGGATGAATCTGCAAGAACTGCTCTGCAGGCTGCCGTCGACAAATACGGACAAGGTACGTTGCTTTCGAAACGCGAGTACATCGACTCACAATCTGGTCAGATCAACCAACTTCTTGGCCTGATCTATGGACTGCTCTTCCTCTCGGTCATCATCGCCATCGTTGGAATCATCATCACATTGCTGCTCTCGGTATTTGAGCGTCAACGAGAAATTGGCCTGTTGCGGGCTGTAGGAATGACCAAGAGCCAGGTGCGCACCACGGTTCGCTGGGAAAGCGTGATTACATCCCTGCTTGGCGCAGTTGTCGGCATTGTTCTTGGCGTCGGTTTGGGCTGGGTCATTGTGTATGCACTACGTGACCAGGGACTTTCATCATTTTCCGTGCCAGTAGGACCCACGGTTTCGATTCTCATCATGGCCTTTGTCATCGGAGTGCTTGCTGCTGTCTACCCAGCCTGGCGAGCAACTCGCGTGAACCTGCTTGCGGCAATCACCACTGCGTAATGACCCCAGCAGACCTGACACCAGAAATGTTGGAATTCCTACGGGAACGACATTTAGCAACGCTCACTACCCTGCGGCCAGATGGTTCGCCTCACGTAGTGCCAGTTGGTTTCACATACGACGAAGACAAACACGTTGTGCGCGTGATTACGTTTACGCCTTCGCAAAAAGCAAAACATGCACAACGTGGTGGACGTGCGGTGGTGTCACAAGTAGATGGTGGTCGTTGGCTCACACTTGAGGGAACGGTGCGTCTTGCAACGCGCGATAACGACAATGCAGAAGTGAACGAGGCGTGTGCTCGATATGCACAGCGTTACCGTCAACCAAAGGAACGCGACAATCGCGTGGCAATCATTATTTCAGTCGACCGCATTATGGGTCGCGTAACTGCAACTAACGAATAGTTAGTTAAACGAATCTTGTCCGTCACCACGCATGGTGGCGAATTCATTCATCAAGATTTGTGAAGCAGGATGACTGTCGCCAAATGCTGGCGTGCGATCAATGGAGAGCGGCGTGAAGTTAGGGCTGACAAGTGGTTGATGGCCAGTTTGACAACCAGGGCACCAGTACAACACGCGGTTTGCTTCACCGTGGTGAGCAACGCGAATGAGATCGTTGCATCGCTGACATGATTTGCCTTGGCGCCCATAAACGGCCATTTCATTGGGCGAAACTGCATTTTTTGCCTCGTAGTGCATATGAGCAAGCAGTGACTCTTGAGCAAGTGTCAGTAATTCGCGGCATTCTGCGCGC
>CANKUF010000027.1 GCA_947486675.1 Acidimicrobiaceae bacterium | reverse complement strand
CTTTTCCGGTTGCAGAAATGCTGTCTGCGCCATCACCGATGTATTCAACGATTGCACCAGTTCCACCTTGCACGGTGAGCACACGAGCAACTTCAAGAATGACGTCTTTCGGGCTTGACCAACCAGAAAGTGTTCCGGTGAGTTTCACGCCAATAACTTTTGGCCAACGAACGTTAAATGGGAAACCGGTCATGACGTCAACGGCGTCTGCGCCACCAACTCCGATGGCGACCATGCCCAAACCACCAGCGTTTGGTGTGTGGCTATCGGTGCCGATCATCATTCCGCCAGGAAATGCGTAGTGCTCAAGCACGACTTGGTGAATGATTCCGCTTCCTGGACCCCAGAAGCCAATTCCATATTTTGCTGAAACGCTTTGCAAAAAGTCGTACACCTCTTTGTTGGTGTCAATGGCAACGCCCATGTCGATGCGGGCACCAGTTTTTGCCAAAATGAGGTGATCGCAATGCACAGTGCTCGGAACAGAAGTAGTACTCAGTCCTGCTGTCATGAATTGCAGCAACGCCATCTGTGCAGTTGCATCTTGCATGGCAACACGGTCTGGTGCGAAGTCTGCATAACTGCGACCGCGTTCCATTTCCTGTGTCTTTGGCTTCGACAGGTGGTTGATCAAAATCTTTTCGGTGAGCGTGAGAGGGCGACCGAGTCGCTTGCGTCCAATTGCTACGTTTGCTGCGAGTTTGTCGTACACGTTGTTTACGAGTTCGATTGGTGTTCCTGCGCTGACAGCCATGGTGGTCCTCCATAGTGAAGATGAATGATCGATGGGGTTGCTTTTCCCCCATAAGTATACAAGTATAGTACAAGTGAGAAGTATCCGATATCACGAAATTGCCGCAGCGCTTCGCGAGCGAGTGCAAGCAGGACAATTTTTGGCTGGCCGCTTATTGCCAAGTGAATCCGAGCTGTCTCTAGAGTTTGCAGTCAGTCGAGTAACAGTTCGTCGCGCACTTGAAGTGTTGCGCGATGAAGGTTTAGTGAACGCACGGCAAGGTTTCGGTTGGTTTGTTGCAGCCGACCCCATCAGTCAAAGTCTTGGCCGATTGGGAACGATTGAAGAACAAATGTTGGCAAGCGGATTGCAACCCACTCGACGCATTGTGGATTTTGCTTTTGAAAAAGCATCACGCAAAGTTGCAAAGGTTCTGGAGTGCGATCAGGTGCTGCGAGTAAAGCGAGTCAACATGGCAGACGATCACCCTTTTGCTGTTGTCACTGTGTGGTGTCCGTACGAACTTGGTAAACATTTGTCGCGACACGATGTGGAACACTCTTCGTTTTACAACTTGCTAAACATTGAACTTGGTGGTGCAACGCAAACCATTGGAGCAGATGCCGCAACTGCAACTGAAGCTCAATTGCTTGAAATTCCTCTTGGTTCACCAGTGCTCAGCTGTGATCGAACGACAAAAGACAAACATGGCAATGCCGTGCTGGTGTCGCACCACGTATTTCCTGCTCATCGCACCAACTTCGTGGTGGATTTACCGGCAGTTACTGCATCGATCGCACCAACTGGGCTGCGACTCGTCGATTAACTGTTGACTACCACTTATCCCAGTGCAGCACTTTTTCGAGCGGCTGACGTTTTGCAGGCTGAAACTCTGTGCCCTTGGTGTACGCAATAGGGAACATTCCACCTTGCGTAACTTTTTCGTATGGAATGCCGAGTAGTTCAGCAGCCTTCTTCTCTCCATCCATCATCAAGTGAATGGTGGTCCAGGCTGAACCAATTCCGCGACCACGAAGCGCAAGCATGAAACTCCACACAGCGGGAAGCAGCGATCCCCAGCCGCCTGCACCAGTTGCTACGTCAACATTTTCTAGTCGACCCCAAATGCAGGGGATCATCAGCATTGGTGCCTTTTCAAAATTCTCTGCAAGATATGTAGATGAGTCGCGGACGTTTGCCATTTGCCCATCTCTGTAGTCACCTCGTAGTTTCGGTGCTGGGACATTTGTGTAAATTGCCCAGTTGGCGCGGTAAATGTCTGCGAGCGCCTTTTTTGTGGCTTCGTCTTCTACAACGATGAAGTGCCATCCCTGTTGGTTGCCACCGGTTGGGGCCTGAAGTGCAATGTCGAGGCATTCCTCAACGATTGAACGTTCGACCGGGCGGTCAAAGTCCAGGCGCTTACGCACGCTGCGGGTCGTTTTTAGTACTTCATCGGCTGACAGGTTGAGTTGCATAGATTCAAGTGTGCCATGCCACGATAGAGATGTACCGCTTGAAGGGAGAATTATTGTGATTCCAGGAGTTGTTGACAATCGAGTAACCATTGACATCGTTGATGGAATTGCAGACGTGCGCATGAATCGTGCCGACAAGCGAAACGCGCTCGACAATGCGATGTTCACGTCGCTCGCCGCGGTGGGCGAGTATTTGAAAACAAATCTAGAGATTCGGGCAGTGGTTCTCTCTGGCGATGGCGCATCGTTTTGTGCCGGTCTGGACTTTGGTTCATTTCAAGTCATGGCACAAGGTCCGAAATCAGATGGAAATATGAATGCTGGTGCAATGACCGAGGGGCGCATTACGCACCTTGCACAACAAGTGTGTTGGGTATGGCAGGAAATTCCCGTTCCGGTCATTGCTGCCGTGCATGGTCACGCACTCGGTGGAGGAATGCAGATTGCGCTCGGTGCCGACATTCGCTACATCCATCCCGATACGCAATTGTCGGTACGTGAAGTGCACTGGGGTCTCATTCCCGACATGACCGGCACGTTGATGTTGTCGCGCCTCGTACGTCCAGACATTGCTAAAGAACTGGTGTTCACCGCCAAAATCATCTCGGGCAAAGAAGGATATGAAATCGGTCTCGCAACGCATCTGTCAGACAACCCACACACCGATGCCATGGTGCTCGCACGCGAGATTGCTGGGCGTAGCCCCGATGCTGTTCGCGGGGCAAAAAAACTGCTGAATTTGCAGGCAAATGATGGAGCAGCACAGCAGTTCGCAAACGAACGCGAAGTGATTGGCAGGCTCATTGGCCATGCCAACCAGGCTGAAGCGGTGATGTCGCATTTCGAAAAGCGCCCGCCGAATTTTCAATCGGCATCATTGTTTTAAGGATTTCTCGCTAGAGTTTCCATACGGGCCAATGTCGTCCCGGTAAGCACTTCGCTTACACCCGAATTTGTTCGGTGAATATAGAGGACGACAATGCATAACTCCATGCCGCCTGCAAGCGGTTTATACGACCCACGTTTTGAACACGACGCCTGTGGCGTGTCGTTCGTCGTTGACGTGCAAGGTCGCAAATCGCACAACATTGTGGCGATGGGGATCGGCGCGTTGTGTCGAATGGAGCACCGCGGAGCAACTGGTGCAGAAGTTGAAACCGGTGATGGTGCTGGCGTGCTCATTCAAGTTCCGCACAAGTTTCTTTCTGATGTTGCAAGTTTTCCGTTACCAGCAGAAGGGCAGTACGGCGTTGGAATGGCGTTCTTGCCAGCCGATGCCGGCAACAGGTCGCTTGCAGTAACTGCAATAGAGAACATCATTCATGATGAAGCACTAGAAGTGCTCGGTTGGCGTGAAGTTCCTGTCAACCCTGATTGTTTGGGTGAGAGCGCACGCCGAGTGATGCCGTATTTCTCGCTGATGTTTGTTCGCGCAACTAACGGCGCATCGGGCATTGATCTTGATCGATTGTTGTTCATTGCACGAAAGCGCATTGAGCACGAACTATCCGAGCAACAGCAGACGTACTTCCCGTCACTATCTGCGCGCACTCTTATTTACAAGGGCATGTTGACAACGCCAGAGCTTGCACAGTTTTTCCCTGACTTACTTGACGAGCGCATGGAATCATCGATGGCGCTCGTGCACAGCCGTTTTAGTACGAATACGTTTCCATCGTGGCCGCTCGCGCACCCGTATCGCTATATCGCACATAACGGCGAAATTAATACGGTGCAGGGAAACCGCAACTGGATGCGCACACGCGAGTCCATGTTGTCAAGTGATCTCCTTCCAGGATTAGAGCGAGCATTCCCAATTTGTGCAATGGGCGGTTCGGACTCTGCGTCCTTTGATGAGGTGTTGGAACTGTTGCACTTGGGTGGACGTTCGTTGCCGCATGCAGTGTTGATGATGATTCCTGAAGCATGGGAAAACCACGCAACGATGGATGAACACAAGCGTGCGTTCTATCGGTACCACGCTTCGTTAATGGAGCCGTGGGACGGCCCAGCTTGTATTGCATTTACTGATGGAACGTTGATTGGTGCGGTGCTCGACAGAAACGGCCTTCGCCCAAGTCGATATTGGGTTACCGATGACGATGTGGTGATCATGGCTAGCGAAGTAGGCGTTGTCGATATTGATCAAGCAAAAATCGTGAAAAAAGGCAGACTGCAACCGGGGCGCATGCTGCTCATTGACACTGCGCAGCAGCGCATTGTGGACGACGAAGAAATCAAGAGCGAGCTGGCAGCAGCAGCGCCGTACGCACAATGGCTCGAAGCTGGTTTGGTGGAACTTGCCGACTTGCCAGATCGCGAACATGTGGTGTTTAGTCGCGACAGTGTGCTTCGACGTCAGCAAGTGTTCGGATACACGCACGAAGAACTGAAGATCATTCTTGCACCGATGGCCAAAAGTGGTCTCGAGGCAATTGGTTCAATGGGAACTGATACACCGCTTGCCGTGCTGTCAACGCGACCACGTTTGCTGTTCGACTATTTCCAGCAACTGTTTGCACAAGTAACTAATCCGCCGCTTGATGCAATCCGCGAGGAAGTAGTGACATCTGTGGGCACCGCAGTAGGACCCGAGGGCAACCTGCTCGATGCAACCGCCGAGCATTGTCGACAGTTGGTGTTGCCGTTTCCGGTGATTAACAACGACCACTTGGCAAAGATCATTCACATCAATGACGATGAGCAGTACGCACACCTGCGCAGCATGGTGGTGAGCGGCCTCTTCCGAGTTGCCGAGGGCGAGTCCGGTTTGCGTTCTGCGCTTACACAAATTTGTGGCGAGATCAGTTCGGCAATTGATGCTGGTGTGCGACTTGTTGTGCTGTCCGATCGCAACAGCGATGAAGTGTTCGCGCCAATTCCTTCGCTGCTCATGACGAGCGCAGTGCATCATCATCTCATTCGCACGAAGCAGAGAACCAAAGTAGGTCTCATCGTTGAAAGTGGCGATGCACGAGAAGTGCATCACATGGCTCTGCTCGTTGGTTTTGGTGCTGGTGCAATTAATCCATATCTCGCATTCGAATCAATTGAGGATTTGATTGCGGCTGACGATGGCGCAGGAATGCATGGTCTTGGTGGAATGGAACCCAAGAAGGCAGTGAACAACTACATCAAGGCAGCGGGCAAGGGTGTCTTGAAGGTGATGTCAAAGATGGGCGTGTCGACAGTTGCTTCGTACACGGGAGCACAAATTTTTGAAGCGATTGGTCTCAGCCATTCGTTCATTGACGAATTCTTTACGGGAACAATTTCGCGAATCGATGGCATCGGTCTAGAGCAGGTAAGTGCTGAAGTCGCCGCACGTCATGCCATTGCTCATCCACGTAGGCCAGACCTTCGCATCCATCGCAAACTTGAACTCGGTGGTGAGTATCAGTGGCGCCGTGAGGGCGAACACCACTTGTTTAATCCTGAAACCGTGTATCGCTTGCAGCACGCAACTCGCGCTGGTCGCTACGACCTGTTCAAGGAATACACGGCAGCAGTAGATGATCAATCGAAAGTGCTCACCACGTTGCGCGGAATGTTTCAGTTTGCAAGTGATCGAGAACCGATAGCGATAGATGAAGTCGAATCAGTTGCCAGCATCGTGCAGCGCTTTTCTACTGGAGCAATGAGCTACGGATCAATTTCTGCTGAGGTGCATGAGACACTCGCAATTGCCATGAATCGTATCGGCGCAAAAAGCAATACAGGTGAAGGCGGGGAAGACCCCGAGCGCTACGAAGTGATGGACAACGGCGATTCAAAGCGTTCGGACATTAAGCAAGTTGCATCCGGGCGTTTTGGTGTAACGAGCGAATACCTCGTTAATGCTGACGACATTCAAATCAAGATGGCCCAAGGTGCCAAGCCAGGCGAGGGCGGTCAACTCCCTGGTCACAAGGTGTATCCATGGATTGCAAAAACGCGTTACAGCACTCCAGGTGTTGGGCTGATTTCTCCACCTCCTCACCATGACATTTATTCAATTGAAGATTTGAAGCAGCTCATTCACGACTTGAAGAATTCGAACCCTGCTGCACGAGTGCATGTGAAGTTGGTGTCAGAAGTTGGTATTGGAACAGTGGCTGCAGGCGTGAGTAAGGCAAAAGCCGATGTTGTGTTGATTTCTGGACACGATGGTGGAACTGGCGCTTCGCCATTGACATCGCTGAAGCATGCTGGCGTGCCGTGGGAACTCGGTCTTGCCGAAGCTCAACAAACTCTGTTGCTCAACGGATTGCGTGATCGCATTGTCGTGCAAGCCGACGGCCAGATGAAGACTGGACGCGACGTCATTATTGCCGCACTTTTAGGTGCTGAAGAATTTGGTTTTGCAACGGCGCCGCTTGTGGTGAGCGGTTGCATCATGATGCGTGTCTGTCACTTGGATACGTGCCCAGTTGGTATTGCGACGCAGAACCCAGAGTTGCGGAAGCGATTTAACGGTAAGCCAGAGTTCGTTGTGAACTTCTTCGAATACATCGCACAAGAGGTTCGCGAATACCTCGCTCAACTTGGGTTCCGTACGTTGCAAGAAGCTGTCGGTCGTGTTGAGGCGCTCGATGTGAAGCATGCGGTAAATCACTGGAAGGCCCAAGGACTCGACATTGAGCCAATTCTTGTAACTCCACAAAACCCGTACAACCAAACTCGACATCATTCCGTGTCACAGGATCACGGATTGAAAGATGCACTGGACACAGCACTGATTGCACAATGCGCGAATGCCATCGAAACGGGTACCGCAATTTCTCTTGAATCCCCGATCTCAAATGTGAACCGAACGGTTGGAACCATGTTGGGAAGCGTGCTGACGAAGAAGTGGGGAGGTGCTGGACTTCCAGACAACACCATCTCGTTGCGCTTTGAAGGTTCTGCTGGTCAAAGTTTTGGCGCGTTCATCCCTCGCGGTATCACCATGCAGCTCCTCGGCGACAGTAACGATCATGTTGGTAAGGGATTGTCTGGTGGTCGTATCAGCATTCGTCCAAGTGAACGAGCATCGTTTGCTCCAGAAGACAATGTGATTGCCGGAAACGTAGTGGGTTACGGGGCAACTTCTGGGCAAATTTTCATTAACGGAATTGTCGGTGAGCGTTTTGCTGTTCGCAACTCTGGAGCAACACTTGTGGTCGAAGGTGTTGGCGATCATGCATGTGAATACATGACTGGTGGTCGAGCAGTGGTGCTCGGAACCACAGGTCGCAACTTCGCAGCTGGTATGTCGGGTGGAATTGCATTTGTCTACGACATCGATGGGCAATTTGTATCTCGCGTAAACCCAGAGATGGTTGACGTTTTGCCTCTTGACGCAGAAGATGCGCAGTGGCTGCAGGGCACTCTTCGCGAGCACATTGCAATGACTGATTCTCCTCGTGCCAAGCA
>CANKUF010000026.1 GCA_947486675.1 Acidimicrobiaceae bacterium | reverse complement strand
GACTGTTAGCAACAAAATGCTTTGTCATGCTTACTTCACTGGTGAAATCCATTCCGTGTTCAATCTTGTAAGCAGCGTGCAGGATCATGAGCTTGCCTTGGTACATCTCCATTGCCGAGTCCGCAATGAGCCACTGAATGCCTTGCTTCTCTGCAAGGAGCGAACCATGTGAGTAGCGCTCAAGTGATCGTGCCACCATCATGTCGAGTGCCATCTCGGCTTGTGCGATCCATCGCATGCAATGTGCAAGTCGTGCTGGCCCGAGGCGATATTGACCAAGGAGGTGGCCTTGTCCACGACCACCGAGCATGTTCGCATTCGAAACCCGCAAATCCTTGATTTCAATTTCGCAATGGTTGTGTCCACCAGACATGGTTTCAACGTCACGAACAATATTCCAGCCCTCGCTTGGAATGTCCACGATGAAGCATGAGTTAGCGGCTTGTGGCAAGTCGGGATCCTCTTCAGTGCGAGCTACAAGCAAAGCGAACTGAGCGCCACGCGCACCAGAAATAAACCACTTGTGACCATTGATCACCCATTCGTCACCGTCTTTATACGCGAATGTTTTGATCAATGTTGGATCGCTGCCGGCAACTTCGGGTTCGGTCATTGCAAAACATGAACGCATGCGACCTTCACATAACGGTCGAAGGTATTTCTCTTTTTGTTCTGGCGTACCCCAATGCAACAAAGTGTGTTGGTTGCCTTCATCAGGGGCTTGTGCATTCAATACATACGGTCCGATGCTGACCTTGGCTGCTTCTGCCGAAACCGCAGCCATTGCCGTCGGGCCAAGACCCATACCGCCCCACTCTGCTGGCATATGCGGAAGCCACAGGTTCCAATCTTCGCGAGCCAATTTGCGCAACTCAACAATGGCCTTCACTACTTGCGCACGATCATCTTGATCAATCGCATCCCACTGCGGGCGAACCTGTTCGTCCATAAACGCACGAACTTTTAGGCGCACCGCTTCAATCTCTGGCGTAAACGTGAAATCGATCATTGGTCCCCCAAACCTTTCCTTGCCTACAAAGTAGCGAGGTCAAGCATCAAGTATTGCCGAGATTGTCGTAACCTGACGAGGTGAGCAAATCAGACAAAGTGGCTTGGGACACGCAGGAACTTCCTCAGGGAGACGCGAAAGCAAAAGTTGTACAGAACATGTTTGACGCCATTGCTCCGCGTTACGACCTCGTCAATCGCATCATGACTTTCAGGCTCGATACACGCTGGCGCAAGATTGCAGTTCGCAAACTGGCCCTTGCTCGTGGGGCACGAGTGCTTGACCTTGCCAGCGGAACCGGAGACCTGTGCGTCAACCTGCGCAAGGCAGGGCTGCACCCACTTTCGTTCGACATGTCATTTGGCATGCTTGCAGCCGATCACAGCAAAGAGCCTCGAGTGCAAGCAGACATCCTTCGTCTCCCTATTGCGACAGCATCCGTCGATGGAGTCACGTGTGGATTTGCCCTCCGCAACTTGGTCGATCTCAATGTGTTTTTTCATGAGATCGCTCGTGTTACTAAATCTGGTGGACGCATTGCATTACTCGACGTGAGCACACCAACCAACCCACTCATTCGCTGGGGCAACAGTGTGTATTTTGGAAAGGTCGTTCCACGTATTGGCGGTCTGCTTTCCAATCGTGCCGCCTACAACTATTTACCGAAAAGCGTGGCGTACTTGCCAGCACCCCCTCAACTTGTTGACATGTTGCAACGAGCTGGGTTCGAACATGTTCGACACGAGCAACTTTCTGGTGGACTTACACAGTTGATGCACGCTACGAAGCGATAGCAACACTCCATGAAGGCGACGTCATTCCCGCTTGCACAGATAACTGATCGCGAGATCGATCTCAACGATGTTGCAGGTGCAGATGGTTTTTTGTTTGTTCGTGAAGGAGTTGGATTCGCCGCTCTAGGTATCCGTGCCCGCACAGATACCGCCAATGCCAGACACCTGCTGAGCGAGATTGAACAGTCGCCTACTCGCCTCCCAATTGGTGTTGGGCCCATCATGTTCGGATCCATTCCATTCGACAGTTCTCGCGATGCCGATTTCATACTTCCGGCAATCACATTTTGCAAAACCCGAGAAGGCGAAACCTGGGTGACAGTAATTGACGATGCACCGATACCTCCCTTTTCTGATTCATCCCCCGAACCGAGCAATACACACTTTGATGTTCGCGACGGAGTTGCAGTTGACACGTACATCGCGGCCGTAGAGGCTGCACGCGCTGCGGTGCGCAACGGTGAACTCACCAAAGCAGTAATTGCACGCGATGTCTTCGTGGAGTCAGATACTCCGATTGACATTCAGCAGTACTCCTGCGTCTCAAGTCATCATTTGGAAGCAGTTATCGATACTCCTTTGATGGTTTTGTGGGCGCTTCACCAGAACTGCTGGTCGCTATTCATGACGATGTGATCACCAGCCACCCGCTTGCTGGCACCGCGCCAAGAACCGGTGACCCTGAAAAGGATGCAGCATTAGCCGAGCAGCTGGTAGCTAGTACAAAAAATCAAATCGAACACAGAGTGGTGATCGACATGGTGCACGACACGCTGCTGCCGCATTGTTCCTACCTTGACTGGGAGGCCGAGCCCTCTGTCGTTCAGGTTGCAAATGTTCAACACCTTGGAACACAACTAGTTGGCAAGCTGTCTGAGCCGCAATTACATGTACTCGATGCCGCTCTTGCACTTTCCCCTACTCCTGCACTCGGTGGATTCCCGCGAGATGCGGCATTGCAACTCATTGCGCGATACGAGGGCATGGATCGCGATAAATATGGCGGCGCCATTGGTTGGTTCGACGGTCAAGGGAACGGGGTCTTTGCTGTGGCAATTCGTTGCGCACAGTTCAACGAAGCACGAACCCAGGCACGACTGTTTGCGGGTGGAGGAATTGTTGCAGACAGCGAACCGCTGGATGAACTGGCTGAAACTCAGGCCAAGTTGCAAGCAATGCTGTCAGCCATTATTCGACCGTAACTCACTACTTCATTAACGCTTCGGCGACTGCTGTATACAAGACATTGTGATCGTCAACATTTTTGTTGCGATCGGTTCGAACACCAATGATCGACGTTGCGGTATTGCCTAGTTCGCGGCGTAATTCTTCTGCCGTTGCCACCCAGGTGAATGCAAGGCCATGTGTCTTTGCCAGTGATTCAAAATCTGCACTGTGCGGTGTGCCGAATAGCTGCTCGAATTGAGCATCTTCCATCACTTGAGCTTGAGGCAGAAAAGAAAAAATGCCACCCCCCTCGTTGTCCACCACAATGATCTTGAGTTGCACATCACGTCGAATCAAATTCAGCAACCCGTTGCTGTCGTGAAGCATGGCGATATCACCGATGATGAGTGCTGTTGGAGCTTTCGCCGACAGCGCAATGCCTACAGCCGTCGACACCACACCATCAATGCCATTTACCCCTCTATTACTGAACACTCGCACGCCATCACGTGCTGGAGCAAACCATTCCAAGTCGCGAACAGGCATTGAAGACGACACCACAACATTCGACCCAGCAGCAACCGAATCGCTCACTGTGACTGCACATAATGGCTCAGTCAGTTGCACTTGCTTGGAAAACACCACGTCAAGCGCGGCTCTTGCGCTGTTTTCACACTGCTTCCACTTAATGATCCACTCAGTCTCCGAACGCACATCTGCGCCGCGCGACATTTCCATAAACAGTTCGTTGATTGATCCGACGATGTGAGTGGTGACCACCTTGTCGGGGTCAATAAGTGTTGGCTGCTGCGTTACAGCAATCTGTTCTGCTCCACATTGTGCGAGCCACTGATTCACTACTTTGCTCACAGGTGGATCGCCAACACGAATAACCACGCTCGGCTTCAATAATTCGGCAGTTGGTTGATGCCTCAGCACAACATCGGCACAACTCACCACTGTTGCACCATGGCTGCTCTCGGCAGCAACACGGCAATTACTTCTTGGGTCTGCAACAACTGGCCACTTCAACCGTGCGGCGAGTTCAAGAATGAATCTTGGTTGATCAATTCCGTTGCCCGCAATAATCAGTCCGCGTTCCGCACGCAAGGCCAACGACAACTTCTTGCGTTCAGATGCTGTCGCAACATCGGCACTTACTCTCACTGGAGAATGGGTATCAACAGCAGGAAGCGCATCAGCTACGCCAACAAGAGGTTCGCGAAATGGCAAGTTCACGTGGCATGGCCCGCGGTTCACTCCAACGGTTGCCGAAAATGCATCACGAGCAATAGAACGCCACTTCGATGTCTTTGCATCATCTGCCAACCCGGCATCGATAAATTTACGAACAAAGGTTCCATACAAATGAGTTTGGTTAATGGTCTGCGGTGCGCCAACGCCCTGCAGTTCTGGTGGGCGGTCTGCTGTGCATACAAGAAGCGGAACGTGTGCATGGCTGGCCTCGATCACAGCCGCGAAAAATTGTGCCGCCGCCGTTCCCGATGTACACAACAACACGGCCGGTATTCCTGATTGCAGGCCAATGCCCAATGCGGCAAAAGATGCGGACCGCTCATCGTGAAAAACATGCAGAGCGATTTTGGAATTAGTCGCCAAAGCAATCGCCATGGGCGTGCTTCGCGACCCGGGAGACACAACCGCATGGGCTACCCCAAGCCGCACCCATTCGTCCACGAGCGTTGCCAAAAGGTCGCAGTGGTTGCAGGAGTAGTGGCCATCCCCTCTATCGTTGCATCTATGCGCATAGAAATCTTCTCCGACGTCATATGTCCATGGTGTTTTATCGGAAAACGGCGTTTTGAGACTGCAATTTCGCGCCTTCGGGACCGTGGAGTGGATGTTCAGGTGGATTATGTGTTCCGACCATTCCAACTTGACCCAACTGCACCAACCGATTCACCTACTCCAGCCAAGGACGCATACGCCAAGAAGTTTGGTGGACCAGAACGAGCAACCGAGATTCTTGATCACGTCACCTCGGTTGCAGCACAAGACAACATCACGTTCAACATGGATATTGCAGTACGAGCAAATACCTTTCTTGCGCATCGTTTGCTGAGTTACGCGCTCAAGCACAATGGCGCCGAAGCACAAATCATGTTGAAAGAATTGATTATGGACGCGTACTTCACGAACGGCAAGAACATTGGTGATACTGAGGTGTTAGCTGACTGTGCAGAATCTGCTGGAATTTCACGCCAAGACGCACTCACTTTTCTTGCGAGCGATGCACTCGTTGACGAAGTTCAGGCAGAAATCGCTGAAGCATCGGAATTCGGAGTTACTGCTGTACCAACGTTCATCATCAATGGTCAGTGGTCAGTCCCTGGCGCGCAAGATGTAGAGATGTTTGAGCGCATCATTGAACGGATTCTTGAACGCGCATGAGTCTGTATCACGAGTCCAGCGGAAACGGGTCATGCAAGATCTGCTTCGTGCACGGTTTCACTCAAACGGGAAAATCCTGGACTCAAGCCGCCAATGCCATCGCCAACACAACATGCACCTTCATCGACGCTCCAGATCACGGAGAGTCGCAAGGAACCTCGCTCACTCTCCAGGAATCTGGAGATGCAATTGCAAAGGTTGCCCAAGACATGGTGCTCGTGGGCTACAGCATGGGGGCTCGCATGGCTCTTCATGCCGCGATACAGCATCCACAAAGCATGACTGGTCTTGTTCTGGTCAGTGGAACTCCTGGCATCGAAGATGAATCTGAAAGAGCAGCTCGTGTGCAAACCGATGATGCTCTTGCGCAACATATTGAGGCTGTAGGAACTTCCGTGTTTATCGAAGAATGGATTCGCCAACCGCTGTTCGCAAATTCTGAATTCGGCGACGATGAAATTCGGGATCGTTGCAGGAACACTGCTGCATCTTTAGCCAACAGTCTGCGTACGTGCGGAACCGGGCAGCAAGAGCCGCTCTGGTCACGGCTTCACGAAATTGACATTCCCGTATTACTCATTGCGGGGTCTCAAGACGCCAAGTTCACCGCGATCGCGACTCGCATGCACGAACTCATTCCACAATCCACTTTGAGCATTCTTGACAAAGCGGGACACAACGCCCACCTCGACCAACCGATCGCCTTTGGCGAATCAATTAATTTGTGGTTACAGGGCCAAACCAACAGCAAGCAGTAGACCGATTGCCAGTTGTGCTTTCCCCGTTGCTCCAAGCACAGGAATCAGATCCCTGCCAAGCGCACCCGACTTCACTGCCTTCAACGCGGGAACCGCAGCAACTAACCCAATAAGTGCAATGAGCGCTGTTCGATCTCGCGTTCCAATCAGCAAAATGAGCAGAAATACGTATACGAACATGGCGTAATACAGCTTTCTCGTCATCGCATCACCCATGCGCACTGCCAATGTCAACTTGTTTGACGTGGTGTCGCCAGGAATGTCGCGCAAATTGTTCACTACCAGCAACGCACATGCGAGCAACCCAACGATGCACGAGGCCAACACAGTTTCAGCATCAATCGTTTGGGTAATTGCGTACACCGAACCACACGTGGCCACAAGCCCAAAGAATACGAACACAAACAACTCACCGAACCCCAAGTAGCCGTATGGCTTTGGGCCGCCTGTGTACAACCAACCAGCCGCAATACATAATGCACCGAGTGGAATGAGCAAGAGCGTTGTTGCCAACGCGATGAATAGCCCGAACACTGCCGCAATTCCGAATGCTATGAATGCAGCAATTTTCACCGTTTTGGCTGGCACCAAACCAGAGCCCACCAAACGCAGTGGACCAACTCGCTTGCTATCTGTCCCCTTGATTCCATCGGAGTAGTCATTTGCATAATTGACTCCCACTTGCAAAGCAACACTGACAATGAATGCAAATACTCCGCACCACCACAACTTTGCTTGCGCTACATCTTGAGAAATCGCTATGCCAAAGGCAACGAATATTGGTACAAAGGCTGCAGGCAACGTGCGCGGGCGAGCCCCCAATATCCAGAGTTGAAGGCCACTTGGTTGTTTTTCCATACTTCTAGTGTCGCACTTTTGAACGCCTACGCTGATGACCGTGAAACGCCTCGTTGCATTGGATATGCCGGCAAGCGTTGAATTCGCCAACCATGTGCGCAATGCGTGGAATGCAGGCGATGCTGTGTTTCCCATCGATCAGCGCCTCCCCCAAGTAGCCAAAGATTCACTTATCAAGCAATTCAAGCCATCGGTTCTCATTGACGGAACGGGAAGCATCGTTACTCTTGCAAATTCCGAACCAACGGAAGAACACGATGCGTTAGTTATTGCCACGAGTGGGTCAACTGGCAACCCCAAGGGCGTGGTGCATACTCACGATTCAATTCTCGCGTTGCTCAACATGTCACAAGCACGTCTACAAACTGATTCATCCACTCACTGGTTGTTGTGCCTGCCTGTCTCTCACGTTGCCGGTTTCAGTGTTTTAGCGCGTTCCATAGTGTTCGGGAACCCGATCAGCATTCTTCCCAAGTTTGATGAGGACGAACTAAAGGCTGCGGCCAACAATGGAGCAACGCATGTCTCTCTTGTTCCAACAGCTCTGAATCGAATTGATCCTGCCATCTTTGACACCATTTTGCTTGGCGGAGCAGCAGCTCCCCCAGATCTGCCAGCCAATGTCATCACTACTTATGGCATGACTGAAACTTTCGGTGGAATTGCTTATAACGCAATGCCGCTTGACGGTGTTGAAGTTCGCGTGAGAGATGAACACATTGAACTGCGATCACCTTCTTTGTTCCGCATCTATCGCGGAGCCAACACAGCCGATTTC
>CANKUF010000025.1 GCA_947486675.1 Acidimicrobiaceae bacterium | reverse complement strand
AAAGAAGAGCGTTGCTACACCTTTGGCACAGTTAAGCCCACGTATCGGAAAAAAGGCGTAGGAACCGAAATCCTGCAATGGACAACCGAACGTGCAGAGAAACAGCTCCGGTCAACGAATAGAACAATTCCGAAATTTCTGCGCAGCGACGTGAGCACATCAAATACTTCTGCTGGCTTCCTTTTCCAAAAATTCAATATGCGTCCAGTCCGCTGGAATGAAGATCTCATCATTGATCTCAACCAGTCTCCTGAAGTTCTTACCTCCCCTGGCTATTGCGTTATCCCGTGGGATACTTCGCGAGACGAAGAAGCGCGCGTCGTGAAAAATCTTGCATTCATGGACCATTGGGGATCTACGCCAACAAGCGAAGAAGGCTGGGAACAACTTGTTCACGGCTCTACGGCAAAGCTTGATCAGTCATTCTTTGCACTTGACTCCAACAACAACATTGTTGGATTGTTGCTGTCACATCGGTATGAATCCGACGATGAAGTATTAGGAAAGCGCATTGGCTGGATCGACAAGCTGGCCACGCTTTCCGAACATCGTGGAAAAGCAATAGGCAGATCACTCATCACCCATGCACTTGCCGCCTACCAACGAGATGGTTTAACTCATGCAGCCCTCGACGTAGATACAGAAAATCCCACTGGCGCGTACGGTTTGTACACAGCAGTGGGATTCTCAACTTTTCGAGGAAGCGTTACTTACGAACGCATCGTTCAGTAATTACTTAGTTTTTTTCTCGCAGATCAATCCGTCGTCTCCACCAATGCCGCCGAGACGCTTCCAGTTCAGGTTGTAAACCTTTGGAAGTGCTGCTGCTTTTCCAGAATCATCAACATAAATTGAGTATGCAACGCCGTTTGGATAGACCTTACGAAGTGCAGCACAAGTTGAATAAGCCTTTGGTGGAATCTGCTTTGCAGATGCTGAAGTAATTGGTGCAACTGAAAGCACCAAGCCGGATATGAACAGGGAGGTAATGATTTTTCTCATCTAATTAACTTAGTAATCAATTAATCATGAGGGCGAGCTGAAGAGGCCTCTATGACTAATGGCACTACTTTGCACAATCGCACACTGAGCAATCACAAATGCACGCGCTAAACAAATATCTTACTGCGTGCTGATACTTGCTTTAAATTCACCTTCACGCATTTTTTGTTTCGTTGCTGCACTTGGTTCATTAAGTCGTTCAATCGTCACACCAACAATGTCGGCTGTGCATGTGAATAAGTGCGGGTAATTCCCTACAGGCGAACCGGTATCCACACCAATATCGAACGTTTCACCACTCATGGAATACACCAGTGGCACTGTTTTCTCAATACGGATTCTTCCCGCTTCACGCTCATCTACGTACAACGTTGCAACTCCACCTGCTCCAAAGCCTCCGTCGTATGCAAAATCAACAACTATCTCGTGACTTCCCGGCTTCAGCGCTTGATTGTCCCCCCATATGGAATGCACATGGCCAAACCAGTTGTAGTGATACGTAGGTTTTCCCGACTCATCTATATACAGCGACCAACCCGCCATGTTTCCGCCCTGGCAGGCAATCACTCCATGCGCGCCGCCTTCTGGAACCACAATTTCCGCGGTCATTTTCCACGAGCAGTTCTTCACATTCAGCACCGAACTCTCGGGCATGCGCACATGTGCTCGCGTGTATGTCACCTTGTTTATTCCGTCCAATGAATGCGGTACGGAAAATTCGCCATTTCGAGGCGAGCCTGCATCACGCAATGGATAAATGTCGTACTGAATTGCATTCTGGTGGAACAGCTCTTGCAGTTCTGCAAGTTTCTCTGGGAACTGTTCGGCAAGATTGACGGCCTGCGAGAAGTCTTCGCTGATGTTGTACAGCTCCCACACTTCTTGTGGCCCATCGAAATCCAACCCCTGCAGGCGGATCCACGGCAAACGACCATGGAAACACGAGGCCATCCAACCCTCATGATAGATGGCGCGATTGCCCAGAATCTCAAAATACTGAGTGGTGTGCGTGCTTGGCGCACTTGCGTTGTCGAACGAATATGCCATCGACGTTCCATGAATTGGCATCTGTTCAATGCCGTTCACATGTGTCGGTGCCTCAATCCCAACCAATTCATAAATCGTTGGCACGAGGTCGATCACATGGTGGAACTGCTGGCGCAGACCACCTGCGTCGCGAATTTTCTTTGGCCAACTGAGTGCCATTGCATTACGAGTTCCGCCAAAATGGGAAGCAACCTGGTTCATCCATTGAAATGGCGAATCAAGCGCCCATGCCCAACCCACATTGAAATGGTTTTCGCACTTTGCTGTACCGAAGTCATCCATGTGCTCAAGCAGCCACTCGGGGTCTTCTGGTACTCCGTTTTGAAACGATGGTGCGCTCCACGCGCCGTGAATTGTCCCTTCCGCAGAAGCACCGTTGTCACCCGTGATGTACACCACCAACGTGTTGTCCATAATGTTCAGTCGTTCTAGTGCGTCAATCACTCGCCCAACCTGTGCGTCGGTATGGGCTAGAAAGCCAGCGAAGGTTTCCATGAGTCGCGAAGCAACTGGTCGGTAACGCTCTGGATAATCGCTCCATGCAGGCACTTGTTCCGGTCGTTTCGTCAGTGCTGTATTCGGTGGAATGACTCCGAGCTTCAGTTGACGCTCGTAAATCTCTTCACGCAATACGTCCCAGCCGCCATCAAATTGACCCTTGAACTTGTCAATCCATTCGCGCGCAACATGATGCGGCGCGTGCAATGCAGGAGTTGAAAAATACGTAAAGAACGGTTGATTCGGTCGCGACACTTGCTGACGTTCAATCCATGCAATGGTCTGATCTGCCAAGTCTTCGGTGAGGTGATAGCCCGGGTTGCCAACGTGTGGAGAAATTGGTGTGGTCTGGTCGTATACGGGTGGTTCCCATTGCGAAGACTCCGCACCAATAATTCCGTAGAACTTGTCGAAGCCAAGACCTGTTGGCCAGCGATCAAATGGACCAGCAGGGCTTTGTTCCCACGAAGGCGCCAGGTGCCACTTGCCAAACACCGACGTTGCGTAACCCGACATGCGCAACACCTGCGCCATAGTTGCTGCCTCTGGTGGAATTGCACTGTCATAGCCAGGAAATGAGTTCGCAATTTCCGTGATGCCGCCCATGTGCACTGCGTGGTGATTGCGACCAGTCAGCATGGCTGCTCGCGTTGGTGAGCACAACGCCGTGGTGTGGAATTGGTTGTAGCGCAAACCAATACTGGCAATGCGATCAAGTGTTGGAGTTGGCACTGGGCCACCAAATGTTCCAAAGGATCCGAACCCAACATCGTCGAGCAAAATGAGCACAATGTTTGGTGCACCAACGGGTGCACTATTGCGACCGAGCTTGCTCGGTGTGGACTCTGTAATTAAACGTTCTGCCTTACCTGCAAACTTCGGGGTTCCCAATGGCAGTTTCGGCGCCATTAGGCAACAAGGCCCTTCACATCAAAACCACGAAGTGCGTTGACTGCGCCATCCGCATTACCTGCAATAGCTACTGATCCATCGGCAAGCGCTGCGCTCAACGTGGTTGCGCCAGAAAGCACATTGGTCCAGGTGTCGAGAGAGGTCGTCAGTGTTGCATCTGCGTCGGTACCCGAATACGGAACCGCCACATAGTTACGAATGTGCAAGCCAGTGACGTTTCCATCGAGTGCAAACTTCAAGCGAATGTTGGTTTCACCTACGCGTTCAGGAACAAGCAGCACACGCAGAATGTGCACTGATTTTTCATAACCAGCGCTCAGCAGCGTCGGCTTGCGTAAATGAACATTCTTTAGGCGCGCAACGTTTGCCGTTCCCTCCAGCACTCGCGCACGTGTAAGGCACCAGTTACGAATATTTGCGGCACTGGTGCGCTGAGCAACCATGCGCAAAGCTTTGGCGAGCAGAGCGCGGTCTGCATCTTCTGCGCCATCGCTGCGCACCAACCACGATCCAAGTTCGAGCGCCCATCGCACATCATCGCCTGCAAGGGCGTCTGCAACCTGCTTGCGCACTGCTTCCCTACCACCGAACCCAGCGATGAGTTTTGCTGTGCGTTCACGAGGTGCTGTGGGAAACAAATTCGCTTCATCGCCATCAAAAAATCCGAACAGCCCCGTACGTATTTGGCGAACGTGATGCTCCATCACTCCGTACAACTCGGAAGTCAAATAATCACCATCAAATGTTTCTGGCAAGTCAACTGACTCTGCAATTTCGGTGCTCGTCATTCCAGCGTTGGTTGCGCGCACCGTTTGATCCCACATGAACTGAATGGAGTCTCGATACTTCGTAACGCGAGTTGCAATTTCTTGCGCACCTGAAATGTGTGGTCCGTGTGCGCCAACCAAATGTTGCGCGTTCAGTGAAAGCAAGTGATCAATTCCACGCAACAACCCGCGTGGGTCTCGGTATTCCTCGCCGCGAATGGCAAAGATGTTGAACAGCACCGGCCACACCAAGTTGTTCACGGCCACACCAAGTGATGGAATCCAGTAGGTCACCGAATCATCTGCGTCCGATGGTGCGTGGGTTACTTCAATGTCTAAGCCAGCGACATTGATCTTTGCCTCTGCGCCAAACGTGTGCGTTGGCTCTATGAAACCAGGTGTAAACGGAGCATGTTTAGGGTTGCGATAAAAGTGACCTAAGCCAACATTTACTCGACCATCTTCACCGTCTTCTGGAAGCTGCATGGCGAACTGTTCAACCAAACCACGACCATACGCAGGAGCAATTTCACTGGCAGTACGACGACGATTCTCAGCAATCTTTTCGTGCCCCCAAATAGGAACTGCCTTGCCACCATTTTCTGCAATAACAGCCTTTGTGCCATCAACGTAGTGAAAGTGTGTGTACATCACCGCAACAATTGGACGGGCTGACACGTTGCGCAATTCTGCGATTGCCTCATTCATTTCTTCAATAGATTCACCCGTATCAATTGCAATAATTCCTTCGGGGGCATCAATAAATGACTGATTCGATAATCCGTTACCAACAAAGCACCACACGCCTGGGCGAACTTCGCTGAACGAGCGGGCTAAACGGCGCGACTGTTCAACGTGTAACTCGTGGGCAATTTGCCCACCTGGAAGAGTTACCGACTTCGACGCATTTGGCTCGAAACTTCGTGTCCGACGCGCCATGAGCAACTCGTATTCTGCGCTTACGCGCCTAGTTTGCGGAAGAAATCTGGAGGCGCAACAACATCGTCGCGAGTGAGTTGGTTGACGTGCGATTTGCCAATACCTAGAAGGGCAGAATCAATTCCACCACGAATTACGTCGAGCACGTTTTCTACTCCTGCTTGACCATTTGCAGCAAGTCCCCACAAATATGCGCGACCAATCATGACAGCGCGAGCGCCAAGCGCCATTGCCTTCACCACGTCGCTGCCGCGACGAATTCCGCCGTCTAGCAATACATCGATCTGTGAACCAACTGCATCTGCAATTGCAGGAAGCGCGCGAATCGGTGCTGGGGTTCCGTCCAAGTTATTTCCACCGTGGTTTGATACCGACAGCGCCGTTGCACCAAGGTCGACTACACGCTTTGCATCATCAATACGACTGACACCCTTGACCATGAACGGCCCACCCCATTGCTGGCGCAACCACGCAACGTCTTCCCATGTTGGAAGTGTTGTTTGCATCCATTCGTAGTACGCGCCAAAAAATGTTGGTGCATCTTCGCCAGGCTTTTGCATGTTCGGTGCAGTGAGGTCGGGAATGCGACCAGTCTTTGCAAACGACCACAACCACTCAGGCTTCATCAACACTTCAGGTGCAAGCTTGAGCATTGCTTTCAAGTTGACCTTCTCGGGAATCCATGGGCTTCCCCAGTCGCGACCATTCGAGAATGACCAGTCAAGCGTGACAATCAGCCCCGTTGCACCAGCAGCACGCGCACGTTCCATACGTTGCACCAACGTGTCTTTGTCGCCACACCAATACATCTGAAACAGTGTTTGAGTATTGACGGCAGCAACTTCTTCGACCGACTTGCTGGCAAACGAACTCAGACCCATCGGAATACCACGATTTTGAGCAGCACGCGCAATAGCAACTTCACCTTGGGGGTGTACTGCTTGAACGCCAGTTGGCGAAATAATGACCGGCATCGACAACTGCTGACCCATCACGCTTACTGCCATGTCGCGTTGACCGGAGAGGCCTGCGATATGCGGAGCGAAGCCCAGTTGGTCAAATGAATCTAAGTTGTCGCGCGAAGACAGACCCTTTTCAGATCCTGCAACGAGTGCGCCATACACCGACTTCGGCAAGCGCTTTTGAGCACGGCGCTGAGCTTCGGCGACTGTTTCGAACCATGCATTTGCCATGCAGGCATCCTATTTGACGATGCCGAGGCGAACCTCAGCGAAACCGCCTTACTAGGCGATAATCAAGTTTGGATTGACCATCTTTTCGCGTGGCAAGCGGATGTCCAAGTAGGAGCGAATGTTTGCATCCATTGACTCAGAAATGTGGTCTGGGTAATGGTTGTCCAAAATTTCGCGAACCTTCTTGTGAGCAACGTGATAAATCTCAGGCTTGCCCACTTCTTTCCACTCTTTTGAACTGAGACGGTCTCCAATTGCTGGATACAGATATTCGCTCTGCATAATTCGCAACGTCTGCTCAGCACCCAAGTAGTGACCAGGACCACCAATGCACTGTGCACGCATGGTTTCAATGGACAACGATTCATCGGTGACTTCAATTCCTTTGATGGTGCGCTGCACCGAACCAATGGTGTCGTTGTCGAGAATGATTCCCTCATATGAGTAGCCCAACAAACTTCCGTGCATACCTGCAGCTTCGTAAATGAGGTTCATGCCAGCGTTGCCAACAAGTGCGTGGTTAATGCCTTTTTCTGAACCTGACTGCGCGTCTGGATACTTCGCATCGGAAATTCCCGATGAGGTTCCACCTGTGAGGTTGTAGAACTGAGCCATCTGCGCACTTGCTGCAGACAACAACACTTGCTCTGGGCTGCCACCCGACATTGCACCTGAACGCAAGTCGGAAACGAAGCACCACAATCCGAAGATTGCTGGAGCGCCTGGCTTGATTGCGTTGACGTATGCGAGGCCTGCGAGGCACTCAGCAACTTGCTGCACCAAAGCACCAGCAATTGCTGCAGGTGCTGTTGCACCAGCCTGACCAGCCGACAACAACAACACTGGCATCCCACCATGCACTGCAACTTCGAGGCACTTACATGCATCGCTTGCAAACTTGAGTGGTGGAACAACGAAACAGTTGGACTGGCTGACGAATGGACGTGCACGCCACTTGTCTTCGCCGCCTGCAATTTCGTGCAACATCTTGAGCGATGCTTCTAGGTGATCAGGATGCACCCACGAAGTACCAACGTGCTTGGTGGTTCCACTCACGCTGAGGTAGCAGGTATTGATATCCATTGCTGATGCTTCTGGAATATCGCGCGGCACAACTGCTCGCTGATAGAAGTGCAAGTGTTCCATCTTGTCGACGATGCGAGCAATGTCGTACGCATCTTGCGATACCGATTCGCGGTATTCACCAGTCTCGTAATCGGCGATGTACACAGCAGCACCTGCGGTACCGAAATATGTATTGGTGCCCCATGGCTCCATGTCGTACTGCGGATCTTGTGCATAGAGAGGGAAGTTACGCCCAGCAATTTCAAGTGTGTGCTCAATCAGCGAACGTGGAAACAACAAACGGCCGTTTTCATCGAGCTTGCAACCCTTTGGCAAGAGGTACTCAAGCGTGGATGGAATGGCATCGGCAATAC
>CANKUF010000024.1 GCA_947486675.1 Acidimicrobiaceae bacterium | reverse complement strand
ACCACCAGGCGGTGTAGTCAAACGGAATTTCTGGAGCATCAACAACGGCAAGTTCGCGCTTACGCAAATCATCTTCACGACCAAGTGCTTGCAGCGGGTAAATGGAACGGAACGAATATTCAGAACCGGCTTCGAACTGCAGCCACGGGCGCTCTTCGCTGAGCATTGCTCCGTGTACACACAACTTCGGGTCGCGCGCGTTAGCGAACAACGCCATGGTGCGCACAAGCGCTTCTGGTTCAAGCGTGATGTCGTCGTCCATGAACAAGACGTGCGTTGCCCAACCCTGCTTACGCAATTCAATGAGACCGCGAGCAAAACCACCGGCACCACCAAGGTTGCCGTTTGGCACTACTTGCAGCGGTGCGTCTACAGCCGCATCGAACGTGACGTTCTGTGCATTGTCTACAACGAACACGCGAACGCGGTCGCGCAACACATCAATACTGCGCTCGAGTTCCAACACGTTGCTAACAGTTTTGCGAACGTACTCTTGGCGATTAAACGTGGTAATCGACAGCGATAACTTCACATCGTGGGCTGGTGTGTCTGCACTCACCCATTCGCCGCCCGTGATGCACACTTCGCCGCCTTGGGCCAACACAAGAACGAAATAGGTGCCATACGGAGTTGACTGCAAATTTGGAAGCAAAAACTCAATAAATACTGGGCATCCTTCGCCCTGTGGCAATGGCTCGGTGGCCACGACAGTCTCTCCGCGAGGAGAAACTCCAACCACTTGTGCGATACCAACGCCCGATGCGCGCACGCGAACTGCGAGTGCGTTCACGGTGGTGATGCGGCTCCAACGTCCGGCAGCAAACACGCCGAATGACGTATCGAATGACACCTCGGCGCCATCTTGCAACACCGCTCCACCAGGAACGAGTTTTGTTGTGCCATCGAAGCGCGCATACAACAACGGTTCTGTTGTGGTCTCAGTCGGCAAAACCAAACGTTGCAACAACTGCGTCATTACGCGCCGCTCAATGGGTCGGTGAAAAATGACGGAATTGAACTGTTGGTATTCACTGCTTCAAGAATGCCGCTTGCAGCATTGAGTGCTTCGTGAATAGTGACGTCCATGTCGAGATAACGATACGTGCCAAGTCTGCCGAGGAACGTGACGCCCTGTTGTGCACGAGCTTGCTCGACATATTTCACCAGTTGATCTTTTTCTTCAACCAGGCGAATTGGGTAATACGGCGTATCGGTCTCGCCACATAAGCGCGAATACTCGGTGTACGTCACCGACTTGTCGTGATGCTCCCATGGTGCAAAATGCTTGTGCTCAGTTATGCGCGTGTACGGCACGCTTTCGTCGCAGTAATTCAATACTGGGCAACCTTGCACGTCGCCGTCTTTCACTTCTTGAACGAAGTCAAGTGTGCGATAACCAAGGCGACCATGTTCGAAACCGAAATATGCGTCGATCGGGCCAGTCCACACCACGTGGTCATATGCATTCGATGACACAGGATCAAATGCTGTTGACAAGTGCACCGTGATGGACGGGTGATCCAAAATCGCTTCCACAATTGGCGTGTACCCGTGTTCAGGAATTCCCTGGAATGGATGATTGAAATACGAATTGTCTGCGGTGAAACGCAACGGCAATCGCGCAAGAATGCTGGCTGGCAATTCTGTTGGCTCTACACCCCATTGTTTTTTCGTGTAGCCCTTGAAAAATGCTTCATACATTTCGCGACCAACAAATCGCAGCGCCTGATCTTCAAACGACACAGGGTTCGTAATGGTCTTGTCGGCTTTTTCGGTAATGAACGCTTCGGCTTCTTCGGGCGTGAAGTTGGTGCCAAAGAAATCGTTGATCAACGTGAGGTTCATGGGCAGCTGGTACTTCTTGCCACCACTCATGGCGCTCACCGTGTGGCGGTATGCCTTCATGACCCCAAAGCGCGTGATGAAGTCCCATACGTGCTCGTGTTGCGTGTGGAAGATGTGTGGGCCATACACGTGCACCATGACACCTGAGTCGTGGCGCTTCGTAAAGCAGTTGCCGGCAACATGACTGCGGGTGTCGAACACGGTGGCTGTGTGCCCGGCTTCAGCCAACTGGCGAGCCACCACAGCACCTGAAAAACCGGCGCCAACGATGGCAAAGGACCGTGACACCACGGCTAAATACTAGTTAATTAGTGGGAAAGCCAAGGGGCGCATGCGCCTTCCAAGTCGCGAACTTCAATGCGATCGCGGTTGGCATATGTCACCTGATTGTTTGGGTCTGGACGCAGGTTGAAGGTACGGAACGTCATCTCGGTGGTGTCAATGGCAAGAATTCTGCCCGACAACGAATCGCCAAGACCAAGCAGCACTTTGATCGTTTCCAAAGCCTGAATTGAGCCAACGATTCCTGGCAACACGCCAAGTACACCAGCTTCTGCACAACTTGGTGCAAGTTCTGCTGGCGGTGGCTCGGGAACCATGTCGCGATAGGTCGGACCACTCTTTGGGTCGAACACGGTGACCATTCCTTCGAAACGGAAAATGGATCCGTGCACAACCGGAATACCGAGCTTGATGCTTGCGTCATTTAACAAGTAACGACTTGGGAAGTTGTCTGCGCCGTCCACGATCACGTCGTAGCCAGCAATGATGTCCATGATGTTGCTTGCTTCTAAGCGAGTGTCGTACGCAATAACTTTTACGTCGGGGTTCAACAACTGCAACGTCTTCTTTGCCGACTCCACTTTGCGATCGCCAATGCGCTCGATGTTGTGCAAAATTTGGCGCTGCAAATTTGATGCATCTACTTCGTCCATGTCGACGATGCCAATGGTGCCAATTCCGGCAGCAGCCAAGTACATCGCTGCTGGTGAGCCAAGACCGCCGGCGCCAAGCAACAACACTTTGCTCGACAACAACTTTGACTGGCCCTCTACCCCAACTTCGGGCAACAAAATATGACGTTGGTAACGATTGCGTTGTTCTGCTGTAAGCACAGCAGGCGTGCGCCATGGTCGGCCTTCGTCTTTCCATTTCTGGAAACCGCCGGCAACTGAAACAACATTCGTGTAGCCAAGTTCGTGCAATGTTTTTGTGGCGAATGCGCTGCGTACTCCGCCTGCGCAATACACCAAAACTGGCGCGGTCTTTTCAACAATGCGAGCTTCAATTTGTGCTTCCAAATGTCCGCGCGGAATATGCAACGCGTCTGGCAGTGCACCTTGTTCGTATTCGTCTGGTTCGCGAACGTCGAGAACAATCACTCCACCAGTGGCAATACGCGAAGCTGCCTCGTTCGTATCAATTTCGGTGATTTGTGATTTTGCTTGCGCAAGTAAGTCGCGGAAACCGGCCATGGGGGAACCTCCGTTTAATACCCTACCAATTCAGTCGGGAATTCACGAGGCCCCGATTATTCAACGATTTGTGGAAGCACGGTGCCGATGTCGGCGTTGATCACGATGTCGGCGTAACGGTCCATATCGGTTGGCTGACCATTGACGATGATGACGCAGGCGCCATTGGCTTTTGCGCGCGGAACAATGTTTGCAGCCGGATACACACGTAACGACGACCCCACTACCAAGAGCACATCACACTCATCTGCTGCACGCAGTGCCGCTTCGATGACATGTTGCTTCAACGACTCTTCAAACAAGATGGTGTCGCTTTTCAAAATGCCACCGCACAGCAAACACTTCGGGTCAACGTCGCCTGCCAGCACTCGTTCCACCGCAGCACGCATGGGGTGCGTGTCTTTGCATTCCCAACACACCGCAACATGCATCGTTCCATGCAATTCATGCACGATTTCCGAATGATTACCAGCTTTTTGATGCAAGCCATCAACATTTTGTGTAGCGACTGCACGCAACACACCACGCTGCTGCAGTTGCACTAACGCTTTGTGTCCACTGTTCGGCTCGGCCGTCCACGCCAAGTTACGTGCGCGGTTTTGCCACGCAATTTTGCGTACCTCTGGGTCGTTTAAGTAATAACTCAGCGTTGATGTTTTTTCCGAGAGTGGATTTTTTGTCCACAACCCATTTGGTCCACGAAAATCGGGAATGCCCGAGTCGGTAGAAATGCCAGCACCAGTGAATGCAGTAACACGTTGTGCCGCGCGCAACTGTTCGCGAGCGCGTTCAATAAGTGGAGTGAAGTCGTTCATAGAAAATGCAACAGGGTTACGTACAAAGCGTGCCACGGCGTGGTGGTGGCGCACACATCGTGCCAATGAACAAAACACCCGACCTGCTCACCCAACCCACCATCGTGGTGGTGCCCTGGATCGACCCTGTGGTCGATGCTGCTGGCGCATCGCTGTTTTCGCGGTATGTCGAGCTGTATTGGCTGCCCGTACTTGGGCCTAGTGCGTTGTGGATCTTGCGCCGCATCGTGATGGGCTTTGAAACGTTTCCTGCGGGATACGAATTGGATTGCGCTGCCACTGCAAACGACATGGGCCTCAGTTTCACGCAAAGCCCCAATAACTCGTTTACTCGCTCATTACAACGGTGCCTGTATTTCGGAGCGTTACAGCCCCACCAGGGCGGTCTGGCGGTGCGTTGTTACTTGCCAGCAATTAGCAAGCGGCACTTACAACGACTCTCGCCCGCTTTGCGCGAAATTCACGAAGCCTGGAACCCCGGCAACATGTCTGGTGACGACACTGCTTCCAACCACGGCACATAATTTTCCATAAACGCCCACGACACGCGGTGAATTGCGCTTGGTCCATAGCCCTGAAGCGCCACTCGGTGTTTTGGGCACGGATAGCCCTTGTTGGTATCAAAACTCCACATTGGGTAATCCAACGCGTATTCGCGCATCAACCGGTCTCGCGATACTTTCGCCAATACCGAAGCAGCAGACACCGACAGACACGATGCATCTGCTTTCACATGCGCAACAACATGTCCAACGAGTGGCGACACGAAGTCCCACTTGCCGTCAATGACCGCAGCTGCAGTTTGTAAATCGACAACTTTTCCCAATTGTTCAAGCGCACGTTTTGTGGCCAGTTTCTGCGCTTTGTTCATGCCCAAACGATCGCACTCTTCGTGCGTAGCCGCGCCAACTGCCCATGCTTTACACGTTGCCGCAACGTGATCGAACATGGCCTCGCGTTTTATTTCTGTCAACTGTTTTGAGTCACGTGCACCGCCCATTAACTCCTGAGCATTTTGCGCATCGATTACTTCGTTTGTCAGTACTGCAGCGCCGATAACCAGAGGCCCAGCCCACGCACCTTTGCCAACTTCATCTAGACCAATGACGCACGATTTACCTGTGAGCAGCAGTTCGCGCTCGAGGTCAACCGTTGGCAGTGTGGTCACTGTGCAACAAACCCTGCCAACAGTGCATCGCCACTGGCTTCAACCGAATGCCACGACTCATCAGTAGCCCCAGCATCCAGACGCAAACCAAATGGCCCACTTGTTTCCCACAACACTGCAGGTTTTTCGCCGTGCCAACGCACGCCGTACGAAACGCTGTGCTCTGGCGAAGCAGCAACGCGGTGACATTCCATATTCACGCCCAACCACATTCGCGGAACGCCATAACGCAAGACCGTTGCACCACCTTCGCGGCGTGGACTAACCAATTGTTCATCGAGCCAAGCGATGACACGAATATCTTTTGGTGCTGCATTCGGCAACTCAGATGCTGGAGCCAAACGTTGCTGCGATGCAAGCACATCGCCTGCAGCGCGGTGCTCGCCTACTGCCCACAGAATGCAACGCGCCGCGAACAATGCGCGCTCAACATCCCATTCAATTGCTGCTGCTTTTTTGTTTTTTCGCAACAGTGTTTCCACAATGTCAACCACTCGCTCGAGGTGATGGTTTACTTTTTCGCCCATGCGCACCAGTTCGTGCAACGTAAGCAGAAACGCAACATCGTCTATCGCATCTGCGCCAACTAATTCGGTTCCCCATTCACTTTCGTGATACCCGCTCAACACCAAAGCGTCGCTGCGCAAGCGATTGATTAACGGAGACAGTGACTTGTCGGCAACGATTGCGTAACCAGCGCGCTCCACGCTGTTCAACCAGCCACGTTGCAGTTGCTCACCAGATGGCAGCTGTTCAAGGTTGACGGTGCCACCAGTTGCGCGCGACGACGCAAGCGCAACTCGCAATGTTGAACCGTGCGCAACAGGAAACACCACGCTGCCCTTCGGTAGGTCGATGCCTTGTGGTCCAAGCGGGCTTGGCTGACGCGACGACAAGATGTCGGCTCGGGTGAAGGCAACTGCAATTGGCAGTGTGGATTCGTTACTGATTTCAATGACCAGCAAACCGCCGTGGTCGGCAACTGCATACACACGTTGCACGGCATCGCCACTTGGAATGCGCAGTCGCGTCTCAACAACGGGGACACCTGCGCGACGTGTTTGGCGAACACTTGGCTCTTGTGCCGGGTTGTGCCAGCGATCATCTGCTGCCACATACCAGTCGAGTGCAACATCTTCTTCGTCCATGCGGATTGCACCGCGCTCGTTCACAATGGCGTGCCAGCCACCCGCACGAATTCCCATTACGTGCGCAGCAGGGCGAACCGTGGCGCTCAGTGAAATAGAGGAAATCAGACCAGGGGTGTTACTCACGCTTCAAGTATTGCCGAAATGGCCACGCAACGAACTAGTCGAATTCGCTCTTGCTTTGCCTGCTCATCAGTGCTCGAAGCGCATCGGCTGCACTCACTTTTCCAGCACACACCGCCGCAACCTGTTCACAAATTGGCATTTCAATTGAATAATGGTGAGCAAGTTCCACCACCGAGGACGAACTCTTCACGCCTTCAGCAACCATGTTCATGGACGCAACAATGTCGTCGATTTTTTCGCCTTTACCTAAGCGAACACCAACTTGGGTATTGCGGCTGTGCATTGATGCACACGTAGCCATCACGTCGCCCATGCCCGCAAGGCCAGAAAACGTTGCCGATTGAGCACCAAGTGCCACACCAAGACGCGACATTTCTGCAAGACCTCGTGTCACCAATGTTGCTTTCGAATTTTCACCAAACCCAAAACCTTGCGAAATACCCGACGCAATTGCCACGACGTTTTTTACCACTCCACCAATTTCACAGCCGATGACATCTGGGTTTGTGTACAGGCGAAATGTTGGTCGGCTAAAAATCTCAAGCAATTCGCGTGCTACCGATTCGTCAATGCACGCAATCACACTGGCTGCCGGTTGCCCAGCAAGAATTTCTTTAGCCAAGTTTGGACCACTCAATACCGCAACCGGATTACTCGGCATGATCTGTTGAATGACTTCGCTCATTCTCAAAAACGTGCCCTGCTCAAGCCCCTTCGACAGGCTGACAACCGGAACACCCGCGCGAACGTACTTGCTGACTTCATTTGCCACATCGCGAAAACCCTGCGACGGCACGGCCATGGCTACAACATCGGCTTGTTCAAGCGCGGTTTGCAAATCACTGCTCGCCTGCAATGTGTCGGGCAGAACCGTCGTTCCTAAATACGCAGAGTTGGTATGTAGCGAATTAATTTCGTCTGCAAGTTCGACACGACGCGACCACAACATGGTGTGAACGTTGTGCGACGCAAGCGCTGCAATTGTGGTGCCCCACGAGCCCGCACCCACTACACACACTCGTTGCGTCACGCTGTAAACATTACGGCAGTCCGTTACGGCCGTAGGCTACGCCCGTGGCAACAAACCCTTCTTCACTGCAACGCGGCGCTGTGGTGTTGCCGATTAAGGGGTTCGGTGATGCAAAAGGACGCCTTGAGCCTGTGCTTTCTGCCGAGAATCGCGCGTCTCTCGCTGCCTTTACCGCCGGTGGAGTTCTTGAAGCGGCAGAAGGCGTAGACACGTTTGTGGTGTGTGACAACGACGAAGTTGCACAGTGGGCACGTGAGCGTGGCGCACTGGTGGTTCGTCAACACAAAGCGGGACTCAATGGCGCAGTTGCCAATGGTGTTGACACCGCGCAATACAAGCGTGAC
>CANKUF010000023.1 GCA_947486675.1 Acidimicrobiaceae bacterium | reverse complement strand
GGCAAATCAGATTTGGCGCGGCGCGGCAACACCAACATGCTCGCCGACACGGCAAACACCACGATCGACACCCACTGATTGAGGCGGAGCCCTCCAGCCGAATGCGCTGGGTCGATTCGCAGTCCTTCAATGAAGAAGCGAAACAAGGTGTAACCCGCTGTGTAATACAGAAACAAATAGCCAGGACGCTTCTCAGTTTTATCCACGAGCAACAACAACCCACATAACGCCAAACACGCAAGTGACTCATACAAAAATGTTGGATGAAACAATGTGCCCACTGGATAACCGGCTTGTTTGGTGTGGAACGCGGAAACTTCCAACCCCCACGGCAACGTTGTTGGTTTGCCAAACAGTTCCTGATTGAACCAGTTGCCCCATCGACCAATACTTTGGGCAAGCGGCAATGCAGGCGCAACACAAGTGAGTAGCACCGAAGTGGAAATACCTCGTCTGCGACCTTCCCAAATTCCCACGACAACACCTAGGAAAATTCCACCCCAAATTCCGAGGCCTCCTTTCCAAATTTGCACAATGCGTTCCGGGTGATCACTGAACAATTCCCAATCGGTAATGACGTGATACAGACGTCCACCAATTACACCGGCAGGCACACCCCACAATGCAATTGAACTCATGTCTTCACGTGTGCCAGCACCACGCTTTTCTAACCGTCGACCCGAAAGCCACACCGCTGCAACAACGCCGAGCGCAATCATTGCGCCGTATGCATTGAGTTTTAATGGGCCGAGTTCTAGCGCTCCGCTACTTGGACTAGGAAGAGATGCAAGCAGATTCACTTAGGCAGTAACTCTCCGCGCGAACTCAAGTGATTTCGTATTCACGATTTCCTTTTCAACATCTTGTGTTGCTACGTGAAAGCTGCGCTCGAGAATTACTCGCTCAATTTTCCCGGCGTACTTGCTTGCCAGAAATTCGCTTTCCTTCGGGTTCACCACATGATCATTCGTCGCTGTAAACAGCAACAACGGAATCTTGATCGATCCATACTTCTTTGACAATGGCTTCAGGCCATCTGCAAATAATGAAACCGCAGCGGCAAGTGGTGTTGCATCGTACGAACTTTCCTTCACCGCAGGGTCCGAAATATCGCTACCAATTGCCGGCAACGACTTCTTTCCAGTTTTCACCGCAAGTCGAGCACCGGCAAGTTTGGATGCAGAAGATTTCGTTGTTGGGTTTATGCACACAATTCCTGAGAGGTCCGCATGTCGCGAAGCAAGCCACAAGGTAAGTGCACCACCCATAGACAAACCAATGACAACAACTTTGGAACAACGCTTGCGCAATTCGTTTAACGCATTCTCGGCATCGCGCGACCAATCAGCCCAGCGTGTATCCATCATTTCTTCAACATCAGTTCCATGCCCTGCTAATCGAGGCAACTCAACATGAAAGCCTGCTGCACCAAACACTTCTGCAATTTCGCGCATCGATGACGGGTCGCCCGTGAAGCCGTGCACAACGAGTGCCCCAACATTGCCTGTTCCTACGTGTGACCACGCCTCTGCACCTGGAATAACCGCGTACGACATACCTATCCCCCTTGTTCTGACGACGATAGTTCACGTGGTGGTTGAATGAACTGGTGACTTCGTCTAAACGCAGAGTTGAATACTCCGCAGTTACCGCATTTGCGCCAGTTCTTGCCCTGTTTCCCGTGTGGTTAGGGGCAGTTGCGCTGTTGTGGATTCCGTGCACATTGTTGTTTGACGTTCCATTCACACACTTTGCAATTGGCGAATTTCTCTTCGGAATTGTGCTGTTCTCTCGACCAGTACAACGACTGTTGTTTGTGCGACTTCTTGGCGCACGTCAACCAACCGACATTGAACGCGCGCACCTGGAACCCGCATGGAAAGTCGTCGAACAACAAGTTGGCATTCGTCCGGGCAGATTCGTGCTCTCCGTTGCCGACGTAGACGACATCAACGCGTTTGCATGTGGTGGACACATGTTGGTGGTGTCAGCGTTTTCCATAGAACATCTCACCGAAGATGAACTCACGGGTGTATTGGCACACGAACTCAGTCATCACCTCGGTGGCCACACCATTGCGCTCACCGTTGCCCAATGGATGAGCATGCCAATTCTTGGACTTGCACAACTTGGTATTCGTGTGCGCGATATTGGTCTGCGCATTTCAAAACGACTTGAAGTGGAATATGCAACATTCAAACTTGTTGGCTGGATCATCAACATTGTGCTCACTTCGCTCTCGCGTGTGTTGCTCATCGGTTTTTTACTTGCGCAATCCCTTGGTGAAATTGTTGGACGTAGTGCAGAGTTTCAGGCAGACCGTCGCGCACATGCAATGGGCTTTGGTCGTGAATTGCGTTACGCGCTCACTCGTGTCATTCATCGCACCCCAGCAAATGAGCCAAAACAGTTTTTGTCACGCGTGCTGTTGTCACACCCGCCCGCAATTGACCGCGTGGCTCGGCTTGACGCAATGCTCAACAGGTAGCGTTACAAGCAATGTCGGCTACTAGTTCACCTACCGCGTTTCTCAACGTTGCAACTGGCAAACCTGCAGAGCACACGCCCGTGTGGTTCATGCGCCAGGCCGGACGAAGCCTTCCTGAATATCGCGCCGTTCGAGGCGAAGGCAGCATTCTCGATGCCATTAAGCAACCGCGTTTAGCCGCCGACATCACCTTGCAGCCAGTTGCTCGCTACGGAGTGGATGCTGCTGTGCTGTACAGCGACATTGTGGTTCCTGCACATGCAGTTGGATTCGGAATTGATGTTGCACCAGGCACCGGCCCGGTTGCCGAAAAACCTTTCCGCACCGTTGCAGACTTGCAGCGACTTCGTCCGCTCGACCCAGAAGCCGACACTCCATATGTATTGGAAACCGTGCGCATACTTGCCTCGGAACTGAAAGTGCCACTGCTCGCTTTCGCGGGAGCACCATTTACTGTCGGCAGCTACCTCGTTGAGGGCAAGCCAAGTCGCGATCATGTCGTGACAAAACAGATGATGCGCGAAGAACCCGAGTTGTGGAATGCACTCATGCAACGCATTGCAGAACATTCGGTTGCATCCATTGCCAGCCAGATGAATGCTGGCGCACAAGCGTTTCAATTGTTCGACTCATGGGCAGGAACACTTACTCACGAGGAATACCGCACCATGGTGCTGCCACATTCGGCATATGTGTTTGCACAACTTGCGAAGTCGCACCCACATGCACCAGGCATTCACTTTGGGCTCGGTTGCGATCACCTGTTGGAAATGATGAAGCAGGCCGGACCACAAATTATTGGCTTGGACTGGCGCACATCAATTGCTGACGCGCGACGCAGGCTTGGCGCAGACACCATCGTGCAAGGAAACCTGAACCCCGAGCTGGTTCTTGGCGACATTGCAACCGCACTTGCTGGCACCGATGCCGTGCTTGCCGACAACGACGGAAACCCTGGACACATTTTTAATCTTGGTCATGGCGTGCAGCCACCTACTAACCCCGACGTGCTTGCTGCAATAGTTGAACACGTTCACAACTCAACGAAACGATAAATAGATGAGCAACAAAACTGCCGTGCTTCTCATGGCCTATGGAACACCACGTAGCCCAGAAGAAATTCTTCCGTATTACACCGACATTCGTCGTGGTCGACCACCAACCGACGAGCAGCTTGGCGACTTGAAGGCTCGTTACGACGCAATCGGTGGTATCTCACCACTTGCTGCACGCACTGAAGCTCAGCGCGATGCATTGCAACGCGCATTAGACAGCGTTGCTCCAGAAAAATACGTTGTGCAGTTGGGTTTGAAGCACGCTCACCCAATGATTGAAGAAACAGTTGACGACCTTGCGCGTCAAGGAATCAAAAACATCGTTGCACTCGTACTTGCACCGCATTATTCGTCGTATTCAATTGGTCAATACGTAGGTCGCGCACAAGTTGCAGCCGAGCCTCATGGCATCAGTGTGGTTGGCATTAACTCGTGGGCTACCGAACCAGCATTCATCGACTTTCTTGCAACAGACATGGCTGCGAAAAAGGCTGCCCTGCCAGCACGCACGCGCGTTCTGTTCACCGCGCACTCGTTGCCACAACGCATCATTGATGGTGGCGACCCATACCCGCAGGAATTGCATGCAACAGCTACTGCAGTTGCAAACAAACTTGGCTTAGTTGAAGGCGACGACTGGGCAATTGCGTGGCAGTCAGCCGGCAGAACCCCAGAGCCATGGATTGGGCCAGACATTCTTGATGTGATTGACACAATTGCTGCAAACAAGCAGGCAGACGGGGTGCTCGTCAGTGCATGTGGTTTCGTTGCCGACCACCTTGAAGTGCTGTACGACTTAGACATTGAAGCCAAACATCGCTCCGACCACCATGGTTTGCAGTTTGATCGCACCACATGTGTCAATGACGATGCAGTCGTGATGGCCGCGCTTGCTCAACGGGTAATCGCTGCCGCACAATCATGAACGACAAACATGTTGTCGTCATTGGTGCCGGCATCACTGGTCTTTCTGCTGCGTTACGCATTCTGAGTGAGCCGAATCCTCCGCGCGTCACTGTTTTCGAATCGCTGAATCGCATTGGTGGAGTAATCCATGCATCACCGTTTGCGGGCATTGCATCACTGGATGAATCGGCTGATGCGTTTCTCACTCGGACACCTGCTGCAATGGACCTCGTTAAACAAGTTGGTCTTGCCGACGCGCTTACATCGCCTGCAACTGGCGAGGCATACATCTGGAAAGATGCGCTGCACCCAATTCCTCACGGCACCATGCTTGGCGTTCCCGGTTCAGTTCGGGCGGTGTGGTCAACTCCTCTGCTCAGCACTTCTGGAAAGATCCGCGCGTCATTCGAACCCTTGCTACCAAGCCGCATTGGTCGCAACACCGACAACCTGGGTGCAGCCATGCGCGCACGTTGCGGCAGTCAAGTTCTAGAGAGCATCATCGACCCACTTGTTGGAAGCATTTATGCAACCGACACCGATGCGTTCAGCGTGCAGGGCATGCCACAAATTGCCGACTTGCTTGCACAGCCGCGCAGCCTGATGAGTTCGGTGAAGGACTCACTGGCAAAGCGAGTTTCCAGTGGTCCAATTTTTGCGGCGCCACAAGCAGGTATGCACGCACTTACTGTTGCGATTGCTGAACGCGTGAAACAACTTGGTGGAGTTATTGAATTATCTGCACCAGTGCGCGCAATCGAACAGCCACAACGTGGGCAGTACTTCATTCAGACCGATGATGGAACAGTGCTGTGCGATGCAGTGGTGATGGCCTCACCTGCTCGGCACAGCGCAACGCTTGTTACCACGCTCAGCAAAGATGCCGCTGCACAGTTGTCTGCTCGTGAACACGCATCGGTGGTCATGATTGCACTTACGGTTCCGCGCAGCATGTGGCCACAACACCTCACGGGTAGCGGGTACTTGGTGCCAAAGCCTGAACAAACTGCTATCACTGCAGTTTCATTTGCTTCAAACAAATGGGCACACGTGCAAACTGATGACAACTCCATGGTGTTGCGCGTGTCGCTTGGTCGTGATGGCATGCCAATGCACCATCTTGATGATGACACCTTGTTGAAGTTGGCGCTTGCCGACTTGTATTGGCACTTGGGTATCGATTTGGCACCAACTGCTGTGCGCATTACGCGTTGGGTGGAATCTTTCCCGCAATACCGACCAGGACACTTTGCAGAGGTCGACAGACTTGAACACATTCTTGATGTGTCTGCTCCTGGCGTGGTGTTTGCAGGTGCAAGTTACCGCGGCATCGGTATTCCTTCATGCATTGCCGATGCAAATCGCGCAGCAGCACGCGTACTTGCCAAGATTGACGCATGACGCCGAGCAGTAATCAAGCCCGCTATTTCGCGGCCCTTGGCTCGGGAACGCTTGTTGCATTCAGCCTTCCACCATGGGGTTGGTGGCCCCTTGCATTCGTTGGCATTGCAATTTTTGCGCGAATCACCACGAGTGGAACAACACGTCCGCGCACACAGTTTTTGCTCGGCACTATTTTCGCGTTCGGTTGGTTTGCCCCCGGCATGTGTTGGATGTGGTTTCTTACGCCGCCGGGTTATGTCATTGCCGTGTTGCTGTTTGCTGCATTGCACGGCGTTGCTTCAGTAATTGGCTCGCGCAGCATGTACCCACTTGTTGCACTTCCGCTTGCCCATGCGTTAGCTGAAACATTTCGCTTCTCGTTTCCATTTGGTGGAGTTCCGCTTGCTTCACTTGCTATCTCGCAATCAGCATCGCCACTCGTTGGCATTGTGCGTATTGGCGGACCACTGTTGCTCACCTTCTGCGTTCTGCAAATTGGATTCGCACTGTCACAACTTGTTGTTGCACCACGAATCAAACACATCGCAGTGTTCAGCGCATTTATCGTGCTCATTGTGTGTGCAGGAATCATTGCACCGCGTGGCAACGACACCGGAGAAACGCGCACCATTGCAGCCGTGCAAGGTGGTGGACCTCAAGGAACGCTCGCCATTAATACGAATCCACGCGATGTTGTTGAACGCCACCTTGCCGCAACGCGCTCTATCAATAGCACCAACCTCGACATGGTGATCTGGCCAGAAAACGTCATCGACGTTGCTGACTTTTACAACAGCGACGAACGCATTGAAATCGCAGAGCAAGCAGCGCGACTTGGAGCACCGTTTGTTGTTGGTATTACCGAAGACGTGAATGCTCGCTACTTTACGAACGCACAAATTGTGGTGAACGAAGACGGAACACTCGGTGATCGTTACGACAAAGTTCGTCGCGTGCCATTTGGCGAATTTGTTCCGTTGCGCGGCCTGCTCGAAACACTCGGTGCCCCAGTAGACCGAATTCCTCGTGACGCACTTGCGGGCTCAGATATTGCACGACTACAAGTGGGCGACACCACAGTTGGTGTAGCCATTTCGTGGGAAGTGTTTTTTAGCGGCCGCGCAAATGAAGGAATTGAAGCCGGTGGCTCCATGCTCGTGAATCCAACAAATGGATCCAGCTACACGGGAACCATTTTGCAAACGCAACAGATTGCATCGTCGCGACTTCGTGCAATTGAAAACGGACGTTGGCTCGTACAAGTTTCTCCAACTGGGTTTTCAGCATTCATCTCGCCAACTGGCGAAGTTTTTGACCGCACAGGTGTGAGCGAACAACGCGTGCTTGAGCGCACCATTAATTTGCGCTCGGGTCGCACGCTGTACTCAAACTTTGGCGACCTACCGTTCATCGTGGTGATGGTTGCAGTACTTGCTTCACTTGCGTTTATTGCCCGCAAACGCAGAGTTTCCGCTCAGTTGTAGAAAGTTACTCACAGGTAGGCTTGAAGCCTTATGTCGTTGCCGTTTGACCCCAACGGCCCTCTGCGCATTGCCTACCTCACCTATAGAGGGAAGCCTCATGTTGGCGGACAGGGCGTGTACACACGACATCTCACCAAAGCTTTGGTCGACCTTGGCCATCACGTTGAAGTGTTTGGTGGACAGCCATACCCAATTCTTGATCCACGAATTCCGCTACACAAGTTGCCAAGCCTTGACATTTTTAATGATCAATACCCTGGTCGATTCCCTGCATATTGGGAAATTAAAGACTGGCCGAGTTTTGTTGAAACAGCGCAGTTTTTGAAAGGCACATTTGGCGAACCGCGTGCATTCAGTATTCGCGCGTACAACGAACTCAGCAAGCGCGTGAATGACTTCGATCTCGTGCACGACAACCAGTGTTTGGGTTATGGGATTCTGAAAATTGAAAAGAAGATTCCCACCATCGTCACTTTGCACCACCCAATTACCAAAGACCGCAAGTTGGAAATGGAACACACCAAAACATGGTGGAAGCGTCGAGCAATTAGCCGCTGGTATTCATTTGTCAACATGCAAGGAAAAGTTGCAAGCAAAATGCCGCGAGTCGTAGTGGTCAGTGAAAACTCCATCGCCGACATTCACACCGACATGAAGGTGTCACTTGACCGCATGAAACTTGTGCCAGTTGGAGTCGACCCCGACCTGTTCACTCCGCTTCCGCACATTT
>CANKUF010000022.1 GCA_947486675.1 Acidimicrobiaceae bacterium | reverse complement strand
CAGTTCCGTGGTTTTTCTCCGGTTTGTTCTTTATCACATCATTCATCAATGCGGCATTGCGACTGAAGCCAGATCCGCTCGTCGTAAGCGGTGGAATTGCTCCTCGAAAATCTGTGGACGATGCATCTGCTGATGATGAGCGAATGAGCGTATTTCAATTTCTTTCTTCGTCACCGAAAACTCGTCTCGCCTTCTATGCAATGGTCATTTCCCATGTCACTATGGTTGCGGTGATGACGATGACTCCAGTGCATTTACGGGAGCACGGACATGAAACTGTGAGTGCGTACATCATCTCGTTGCATATTGCAGGAATGTATGCCTTTAGTCCACTCGTTGGACGCTTTAGCGATCGTCACGGTCGTCTGAATACATTGCTGGTCGGGTGCTTGATCCTGATGTTGAGCACCGTCATGTCTGCCTTGGCTGGAAGCAATCCAGCAGTGTTTTTTCCATCGCTTTGGCTACTCGGAGTGGGTTGGAGTTTCGGATTGATCGGTTCATCAAGCCTGCTTGTTGATTCAGTGCCAATCGACTACCGAGTGAAGGTGCAAGGTTCAGCTGATGTGGCCATGAGCTTGTTCGGTGGCGCTGCCGGGTTTTCAAGTGGATTCATACGAAAAGCGTGGGGGTTCCCTTGGCTGTCTATGTTGGGCACGATGATTGTTCTGTTTCTGTTGGCATTATTATTGCTCAACGTTGAACGATTTAAGTTGCAGGAGTCGTAATGCCGTCGTGGAGTAACTGGGCAGGCAATCAGCGTTCAAAGCCAGTTCGTATTGAACGCCCTTCAAGTGAAACGGAAGTTGTCGAGATTGTTCGACGTGCTGTTAATGAACATCTTCGAATAAAGGTTGTTGGATCTGGACACAGTTTCACGGGAATTGCTGTCCCGGATGAAGTGATGATTGATCTCTCACAGATGAATCAGGTGGTGAACGTTGATCACATAGGTGGAGTGATCACTGTTCAGGCTGGAATTGTGTTGAGCGATTTGAATGCCCACTTGGAGTTGCACCAACTTTCGATGCCAAATCTTGGCGACGTTACGTATCAAACTTTGGCTGGAGCAATTTCCACTTCAACCCATGGAACGGGCTTGCAGAGAACTGGTCTTGCCGCACAAATTCGAGCATTCAAAGTGGTGACAGCGTCCGGCGAGGTTCTCATGTGTGATCCTATGCATAACGCAGAGATCTTTCATTGTGGGCGAGTGTCGTTAGGTGCACTTGGAGTAATTACTGAAGTGACACTGAATGTTGTTTCAGCGTTCAACTTGCGTGCTGTTGAGCAACCGATGCGAATCTCACACGTATTGGACAATTTTGCACAGTTAATTCAAGAGAACGATTTTTTCGAGTTTTACTGGGTTCCACACACAAAGTGGGCGTTGACAAAAGCAAACAATGTCAGCTCGGACGCGATTGATTCGCCCGGCAGATTTGCCACGTGGTACAACAAAATGTTCATGGAGAACTATGCATTTGGTTTGTTGTGCCGAGTTGGAAGGCTCTTTCCAAAACTGATTCCGAAGCTGGCAACGATCCTGCCGTCTTCAGGCCGAGTTGAATACGTGAACGTGAGTCATCGCATATTTAGTAGCAAGAGGCTGGTGAAGTTTTATGAAATGGAGTATTCAATTGCGTTGGACTCACTCGTTCCGGCGCTGCGAGAAGTCATGCAGATGGTTGAAGATCGCGGATTCCTCATCAGCTTTCCCGTCGAGGTTCGATGCACGGGCAGCGACGATATCCCGCTTTCAACTTCTACTGGTAGGCGCAGTGCGTACATTGCAGTGCACATGTTTAAAGGTTGTGAATACGCCGAATACTTTGCGGCAGTAGAGACGATTCTGCGTAAGCATGAGGGCAGACCGCACTGGGGAAAGATTCACAATCTGGATGCGAGTGACATTTCTAGCCTGTATCCTGAATATCAGCGTTTTATCGAAGTTCGGAACCAACTCGATCCCGAGGGTGTGTTCACAAACGACTATTTGCGTCGTGTGTTGGGTCGCTAGCCCTTCACAACCACAGGAACATACCTGAGGAACCCCCCAACACATACAGATCGAGGATATTTTCATGACGAAAACATGGTTAGAACTTGGCGTGCCCAAGAACATTATTAGCGGGTTAGTCTCACGCGGAATCGAAGCGCCGTTCCCAGTTCAGGAAGCAACGTTGCCCGATGCACTTGCTGGGCACGACATTTGCGGCAAAGCTCCAACAGGTTCGGGTAAAACTCTTGCCTTCGGTATTGCAATTGCAGTCAAGGTAACAAAGAGTCGTCCGGGACGCCCAACTGGTTTGGTGCTTGTACCAACACGTGAGCTTGCTGCTCAGGTGGCTAAAGAAATCTCGTTGTTATGCGGAGGCAGTGACATTCGTGTGTCGGCTGTTTACGGTGGCGCAGGTTATGGACCACAGGTAAAAGCTGCGCGTGCTTCAAGCATCGTTGTTGCAACTCCTGGTCGTCTTGAGGACCTCATCAAACGTCGTGATCTCGACTTAGGTGCAGTTGCTGTAGCGGTAATCGACGAAGCCGACCGTATGGCCGACATGGGATTCATGCCAGCGGTAAAGCGCATCATGCGTGCGGTAACAACCAACCGTCAAACATTGCTGTTCTCGGCAACTCTCGATGGTGACATCGACATGTTGATTCGCGAATTCCAAAATTCACCAAAGCGCCACGCGGTTGCTACGGCTGAAAACGCAGGTGAAATTGATCACCTGTTCTGGAACGTATCGCGCGATAATCGCACAAAGGTGCTCGCCGAAATCGCTACACAATACGAGCGAGCAATCGTGTTCTGTCGCACCAAGCATGGTTCAGATCGCCTTGCAGGAAATCTTGAATCAATGGGAATTAACACCTGTGTAATTCACGGTAACCGCAGCCAAGCTCAACGTGAAAAGGCGCTAGAGCAATTCCGTCGCGGTAAGGCAACCGTCATGGTTGCAACAGATGTTGCAGCGCGCGGTATTCACATCGATGCGGTTCCTGTTGTTGTCCACTTCGATATGCCAGAGGACCCAAAGGACTACATTCACCGCTCGGGCCGTACCGGTCGAGCAGGCATGAAGGGCACGGTTATTTCGTTGATCGATAAGTCAATGCGTCGCACCACGACGTCTTTGTGTCGCGGTATGAAGTTCGATGTCATTTACGACGAGCCAAACTTCAACCTCAGCGAGCCAGCAAAACCTGTTCGCCCGGGTGAAATTGGATCAGTTGTGGCTACGTTGCTGAAGGTTGAATCAGACTAAAGGCAAATATCTTGCGGGCGCACTGGAATACGCTCGATGTTTTTGCCGATCGCATTTCGGATAGCGGCCACAATTGCTGGAGTAACCGATATGCACGGTGGTTCACCAATGCCTTTAGCGCCAAGAGGTGCTTGAGGCTCGTGTTCCTCGATCATCACAGCAACAACATCTGGTGCATCTAGGGCCGTTGGAAGTAGGTAGTCGGTAAAGCTCGGGTTACGGACCTTGCCGTCTTTCATGACGATTTCTTCCATCACCGCAAGACCAAGACCCTGGGCGATGCCACCTTCTACTTGACCGATTGCAGACAGCGGATTCAGCACTCTGCCAACATCTTGAGCAGTAGCGATTTGTACAACTTTGACTAACCCAAGTTCAGGGTCTACGTCAACAACAGCACGGTGAGCCACGAACGCAAAGGCGGTATGGCAGTTGCCTTGTCCGTTTTCATCAAGCTCTTCTGTTGCACGGTGATGGTGCTCAAAGGTCTCGCTAATTTCGATTCCTTCCGAAGCATCTGCAACAGAGACTCTAAAGGTTCCTAACTGGTCGATGACGTCTGTGCCGTCGATGACAAGGCGAATCGGATCGATACTGTGCATCAACCCAACATGATGAAAGAGGCGCTCACGAACAAGGCGACATGCGCCGTCAACCGCGCCACCGCTCATCCAGGTTTGACGCGATGCGGAGGTTGATCCTGCGGAACCAATCTGTGTATCGATTGGTTCAAGAATGACTTCATCGACACCCAACACTGATCGGGCTATCTGTGGTGCAAGAGTAACGAAACCCTGACCAACTTCAGATGTAGCGAACTTGAGTGATGCGATTCCATCTTTTAATGTGCATCGAGCCGTTGCATAGTCGTCGAAGCCTTCGCTGTACATGAGGTTTTTCATCGAAACACCCCAGCCAATTCCACGGACGATGTTCGATCGAGATGCAGTGAGACCACTTCCACCTGGCAGCGATAATTCATTGACCGTTTGACCCATTAGCTCAGGCAACGGAATCGCATCTGTTTCAGTGATGCAGCGTGCAACTGGTGCAACACTTTCCATGATTTGACCCGTAATCAGTGGGTCACCGGTAACCATCGCATTGATCAGACGTATTTCAACAGGGGATTTGCCTACCGCTGCAGCAATCTTGTCCATCTGAGATTCGTGAGCGAAACAGGCTTGAACGACTCCAAAGCCACGCATGGCGCCACATGGAGGGTTATTCGTTCGCACTGCATAGCCATCGACCGTTGCGTTGTCGCACTTATATGGTCCTTGAGTGTGCGTGATGCCATTTATGAGCACAGCTGGGGAAGTGCTGGTGTAAGCGCCACCGTCAAAAACAAAACGAGCATCGATCTTGACAATCTTTCCGTTCGAGTCAGCGTGATGACGCATAAATATGGTCGCTGGGTGACGGTGCACGTGCCCAAAAAAACTCTCTTCGCGACTGTATTGCATTTTGATTGGGCGACCTGCCTTAAGGGCGAGCAGACAACAGTGAACCTGAAGGCTGATGTCTTCGCGTGCACCGAATGCGCCGCCAACTCCGCCGAGTGTGAGCCGAATCTTGTCAGCAGGAAGATTGAGGCAGGCAGATATCTGCGTGAGGTCTTCATGCAACCATTGAGTTGCTACATGTAAATGCAAACCCAGACCGTCCGGATCGGGGATTGCAAGAGCAGCCTCAAGTCCTAGAAATGCTTGATCCTGCATTCCTATGACGTATTCACCCTCAACAACTATTGGTCCGGAGATGCTTTGCTCGCCTCGGATGATGCGCTGATGACGGATGACGTTGCCATCTGGATGGATAGGTGCGAAGGAACCCGCAATCGCATCCTCTGGATCGGTTAGCGGCGTGAGCACTTCGTAAACAACGGTGATGAGAGCAAGAGCGCGCCGACATGTTTCTGGATGGTCTGCAGCAACCGCTGCAACAGGTTCACCCATATAGCGAACGAAGTCTTGTGCAAACACGGGCTGGTCGCTACTAATGAGGCCATATGTTGGCTTGCCTGGAACATCATCCGCGGTGATGACGCACTGGACACCCGAGAGCGCGAGGGCAGCAGAAGTGTCAATTGAAACGATCTTTGCGTACGGATGTGGAGAGCGCAGGGTTGCACCCCACAGCATGTTTTCTGCATGTAGGTCTGAAGTGAACTCAAAGCTTCCTTGTACTTTGTGTGCACCGTCTGGACGTAATGCACTGTTGCCAAGAATGTCTCGAGGCTTTGTAACGAGAGATGACTTGGCCATGGCTACTTCGAATCATTTCTCGACCGAATGGTCGCTTCAACGGCGGCGAAAACACGGCCATAGCCAGTACACCTACAAATATTCCCCGAGATTGCTTCTTTGATTTCAAATTCTGACGGCTGTGGATTTTTTCCGAGAAGATGATGGACAGCGACGATTAGCCCAGGCGTACAGAATCCACACTGCACAGCACCTTCCTCAACAAAACTTTGTTGAACGTCTGTGAGTTCGGAATCAGTGGTGATGCCTTCGACAGTGACGATCTCACTATTGACTGCTGTTGCGGCCATCACTAAACAGGCGCAAACGGCTTCGCCATCCATTAAGACAGTGCAACTTCCACATTCACCCTGCTCGCATGCACCTTTTGTTCCAGGCAAGCCGAGACGCTCGCGCAATACGTAGAGCAAACTTTCGCCGACCCATGAGTCCTGAACGGACATGGTCTCACCATTCACGTTGAGCGAATAAAACTCATTTGCACTCATTGGTAAGCCTTCCTCAGCAAACGTGACGCAAGTACCGAAATTGCATGTCGGCGGTATTGCGCAGTGCTGCGATGATCGTCTATAGGAGATGACTCTTCTGCTGCACGTCGACCGAACTCATTAGCAACATCGAGCGAAATAGTGCTTCGTGTAGACAGATCCAGAGTGGTTTTCAACCAAGATTCTGCAGCTCGACACCTGATGATGGTTGGTCCTACTGAGCCGAGCGCAATTCGCACATCTGCATTTTCGTGGTCTGCAACTAAACACGCCGACGCAACTGAAATGACCATTGCGTTTCGCACTCCCACCTTTGAATATCCCTGCCAACCGTTGATGATCGGAAAGTCGATAGCTGTGATGATTTCATCGTGTTGACGAACACTTCGTTTTACGCCTGTCATGAAATCATGGATTGATACCACACGAGACGAGTCAATGGCGCTGAGATGGATGCTTGCATCGAGTGCGAACATGACGGGCAGTGTGTCTCCAGCTGGAGAACACGTGCCGAGGTTGCCCCCTAGTGAACCTGCCGCCCTAATTTGAGGAGATCCAACTGTGCGTGCAGCCTGTGCCAATGCAGGAATGGCAGTGAGCACTGGTTCGCCTTCAATGACCGAATAGGGAACACCAGAACCGATGGACATGATTCCTGGGGTATCAGTACGAATCATTCGGAGTGATTTAATATCGCGAAGACTGATCATGGTCGTTGGTTTCACATGGTTGAAGTTAATTTCAACCATGAGGTCGGTACCGCCTTGAATGAGACGAGCATCACCATGCTCGCGCAACGCAGTGAGTGCAGTCGTCAGTTCTTTGGCAACGATTACGGACATGTTTAGTTGCCATCCCAATCCGCGAACGCGTCAATCATTGCGTGTACATCGCCAAGTGGATACAGAATCGGACAGGTTGCTCCGTTATTCAAATAGTGCCGAACTTGTTCACGTGCCTCGGCCGGAGTGCCGCTGGCAGTCAGCATCTGCACAATTTCATCTGGCACCAGTTTTGATGCTGCGGTAACTTGCTCGTGCGTCGCAGGCCAGGTGAGAACCTCGCCCACTTTGTCGAGCAAAGACTGAGGCACGCCAGATGCCTTCATAATGTGTGGCTGCTGTCCGAGGTATTGCGTGACCATTTCTCTTGCCATATCCAATGCAGTCTGGCGATCTTCGTGCACACTGCACACCACAAGCTGTGGACGGTCGATGTCTTCGATCTTTCGTCCAGCCTTATCGGCTCCAACTTGCAAGGCTTCCATTGCTTGCTTGTTGTAGTCGGGGGAGACCAAATAGTTCAGCACTACGCCGTCGGCGATTTCGCCAGTGAGTTCCATCATTTGCATTCCGGTAGCGCCGATATAGATAGGCACATCTTTCGGACGGCGCTCTTGATACACGTAGTCCAGTTCGATTCCGTCAAAGTGGACGAATTCGCCATTGAACGTTACGTTTTCATTATGTAGCAATGCTCGGACAGCGGTAACGATCTCACGCATCGCACGGAGGGGTTTAGCGCGAGAGATTCCTACTTTTTGTGCCAATGGATCCCACCATGCGCCGATTCCCAAAATGACGCGACCTGGAGCAAGGTCATCGAGCGTTGAAAATGTTGCGGCAAGTCGGGCAGGGTTTCGACTCCAGCAGTCCACAACACCAGATCCAACCTTGATGTTGTTGGTAACTGATGCAAAGGCAGCCATTGGCACTGTTGCCTCGCGAACCAATCGGCTCTCGGCTTGCCATACGGCTTCGAAACCCTTTGACTCCGCGTATTGTGCGAATGCCATTCCTTCACGAATTGGATGTGCGTCTTGCAAATAGATAGCCATGCGGGCTTTTCCGGTCTTTGGATTCAGTGCTGCCGTGGGAATGCTCATGCTTCCAACCTTTCAAATAGTCGCTGTGCTTGTTCGTGCGCCTTTGCACGAATTTCCTGTACGTCCATGCGCATCAGTTTTCCTTCTTCGTACATTCTCTCGCCGTCAACATCCACTGAGAGAACCTGCATATCGGTCGTGAAAGCGGTGTGCCAGGGGCTGGTCATGTTGTTGTATGACCATGTCACTGTGTCGTTCTTGGCTTCTGGGAAGAGTTGATAGTTGTTCGTCAGCCAAGAGTCAGCAACTGTTGGATCTTGCTTGATATCGAATTCACGCAAACGTACATAGGCGAGTCGTGCTTCTTCCATCATATTTGCGCCAATACCGTCGGTGCCAAGCAGGATGGTATTTGATCGTGTTGTCGGTTTTGCGTAACCAACCGAGTTGTTCATGTTCGAGCGCGGGTTGTGCACGATGGAGCCGAGTAATTGTCGATCCAAATGCACTGCATGAATAAGCAACCAATTGTCTCTGGCAATGTTCTCCAAACGTGATCCCGCATCAACGTCGTCTAGGGCTTCGGCAACGTGAATGTGCACACCAACGTTCAGTGATTCCGCAAGCGACGCGGCCTCGTGCAGTGTTTCGTCACCGCAGGTAAATGCTGCGTGGACACCGATCATCCCTTTACCACCGCTTTTAATAAATGCCAGACCTTCG
>CANKUF010000021.1 GCA_947486675.1 Acidimicrobiaceae bacterium | reverse complement strand
ACTTCATTGGCCATTAACCGACCCGCCCGAGTCAATACATATCGGTCATCGTGTAATTCAATTAAGCCCTCAAGTAGCGAGCGGTCATCTGGTGAAAATGCCATTGTCGGCACACCCTCTCGCGTGCGAATGAGTAACTGCATTTCCTCCAGCAATTTCGTTTCATCATCGAGCACTTCGCTGGATGAAATAGGAACCTCACCTGCATTAATCATTTCGATATAGCGGTCGGGTGTTCGCACATTCCACCACCGTGTTCCGTCCTTGTGCGCATGCGCAGCACAGCCGATGCCGTCGTAGTTTCCCTGCATCCAATACAGATAGTTATGAGCACACTCATGTCCAGGTAGCGACCAATTTGAAATTTCGTAGTTCAACATGCCTGCTTCGGCAAAGCGTTGATCGACCCACTCGTATTTGTCGGCCTGATCATCATCGTCTGGGTGCCGCTCTGGTTGAGACGCAAGTGGCGTGTTTGCCTCAATGGTGAGCCCGTATGCAGACACATGGGGTGGTTCTAGTGCGACAACGTCGGCAACGGTCTTCTGCCAATCAGCTAGCGACTCGCCTGCCGCGCCATACATGATGTCGAGATTGAACGTGAGGAAACCGGCCTGCTTAACGTGAGCAACTGCACGTTGCACATTCTCTGGGTTGTGCGTGCGACCTAGAGACTGCAACACATGATCAACGGTTGACTGCACTCCGATACTCACTCGATTCACTCCTCCACGCAAGTACTGCTGCATCATCTCGAGCGTGATGTCATCGGGGTTGCATTCAACGGTTACTTCAGCGCGCGATGCCAACGGAATTTCCGCAAGTACGCTCAGCAACTCTTCAGCTGGAAGCATGGTAGGAGTTCCCCCGCCTACAAAGACACTTGTCGCTGGTTGCATATCGGCTGCAACAAGCGTGCGAATGTGTTTTCGCAATGCCTGTACATATTCGCCTTGTAAATGATGCCTGTCTGTGAAGGTGGCAAATGCGCAATAGTCGCAGCGCTTGGCACAAAACGGAATGTGCACATATACGCCGTGGAGACCGGCCGCTTTATTCATCAACAGTTACGCAGTAGGCGGCACGAAGAGCAGATCAAGTTCGGCAAGTTTCGCGCCAACGTCGTCTACCGCAACATCCAACATGACCGCAATCGCTCTGGTGTCGTGAGCGCGAACGGTAATCACTTTGCCATTGAAGTCCTGGCGCTGCACCTGAATCATGCGCAACAGGCGTTCCAGCATCTTGAACTCTTTGCCATCGCGCAATGAAAGCTTCGCCACGTCAATGCGCAACTTTGTCGGTGCAGCACTTTGGCTTTGAGTATCACCTTCGCGTTGCTTGTCTCGTGGAAGCAACTGATCAACCGTTACACCATAAAAGTTGGCAAGGCGCTCCAGTCGCGGCACCGAAATCATTCGTTCACCACGCTCATATGCGCCCATCACCGAAGCTTTGAACTCTTGATTGGTTGCGCTTTCAACCTCGCTGAGCGACAATTTCTTCTGTTGGCGAATTTGACGAAGTCGTTCGCCGACTAAACGCGCATAGCTGAGTTCATCGAGTGAGTCATTTTCCGATGCACTCATTGCGACTCCCTGCCTGCCCTCACCATGAGCGCACCAGCAACTATTGCAGCAGTTTCTGCTCTCAAGATGGATTCCCCAAGCGAAACAGTAGGCACTTGAGTCGTCAGCTCTTCTGGTGCGAACCCACCCTCTGGGCCAATGACCACGATGTGGTGATCGCGAGTGATTTCACATCCACCGGGTTCGGCAATTGCGCAACCAGGCATGGCCAAAACATCAGCCAATGCAGTAATTGAGTGAATGGATGGAAGCCAGGTCCTGCGACTCTGCATGGCTGCCTCACGAGCAATTTTGCGCAGACGTTCTTCGTTCTTTGCGGCACGCGCATCATCCCACTTCACAACAGAACGACGTGTAGGCGCGAGAGGAATGATTTCATCAATTCCCAACTCGGTGAGTTTCTGCACAATCACTTCCGGCTTTTCACCCTTCACGGGTGCGAAAGCAACAGAGAGCATGTGCTTCCGAGGAGCGGTTTCAAATATTTCGCTCAGTGGGTGAATCTCACCATTTCTATCCAACTTTGCCGTAATCCAACTGCCTCGGCCATCGCTGACGGTCACGATGTCGTGCTCGGTGACACGCAGAACCTTCAACAAATGGTGTGCATCTTCCTTTTCAAGTTCAGGAGATGCCAGCGAACGAATAAACACATGTGCAGCAGATTTGCGCAACATGTCGATCATGAAAATGCTGACTTTATCTTTGACTTGAGTCCGCCCTCATGAGTGGAAACCTGTTCACCACGGCTCTCCGCAAACTTGCGCAACAACTCGCGTTCGGCATCGCTGAGTTTTGTGGGTACAGCAACAACGATTCGTGCTCGCAAATCGCCGCGTCCTCGTGAGCGCCCACCTTGCGACAGTCGGGGAACTCCACGACCTTTTAAGACGAACTCTCGGCCGTGTTGAGTTCCCGATGGAACATCCAACACTTCATCGCCATCAAGCGTTGGCAATTGAATTGTTGATCCAAGTGCTGCTTGCGCAATAGACACTTCAATGTCGGTTACCAAGTCGTCGTCTTCACGTTGATACATGTCGTGATCGGCTACGCGCATGTGTACAAACAGATCGCCCGCACTTCCACCCCGTTGCCCTACCGCTCCTCTGCCCGTCAATCGAAGTGTTTGACCAGTATCGATACCAGCGGGAACTTCAATTGGGTACGAAACTTCTTTGATCACGCGACCTTCGCCCTTGCACGGAGCACACGGCGAGGCAACACTCTGACCGGTGCCGCTGCAACGACTACACGCTTGGGCTGTGACCATTTGACCAAGCATGCTTTGACGAACTCGTCGCACTTGGCCTGCACCGTTGCATTCGCTGCACGTTGTTGGTGATGTTCCAGCCTTAGCGCCTGAACCTGCACAGTCGTCGCAGCGAACCGCAGTACGTGCTTTCACTGTTGTCTGACACCCGAACACAGCTTCTTCAAATGCAATGTCTGCAACTGTTTCGATGTCTTGGCCGCGCGGAGGACCACTTGGACCGCGCTGACCGCCACCAAATGGCGATGCACCGCCAAAGAACGCTTCAAAAATGTCGCCGAAACCACCTGCTCCACCAAACGGATCTCCGCCGCCACCAGATCCACCAACTCCTGCTTCGCCAAATTGGTCGTAACGAGCTTTCTTGTCTGGGTCAGAAAGAACTTCGTATGCACGTGACACTTCTTTGAACTTTGCTTCTGCTTCTGCGTTTCCAGGGTTTGCATCTGGGTGCAGTTCACGCGCGCGCTTGCGGTATGCCTTCTTTAATTCGTCTGCGTTTGCTCCCCGCGACACCCCAAGTAGTGAGTAAAAATCTTCAGCCATCGCTCGCCTCAGCTATCCGCAAGCCTGCGACCGAGTCGATCGCTCACCACTTCTACAGTTGCTAACGCTTGTGGGTAATTCATGCGTGTTGGCCCAAGTATGCCAACAGTTCCCAGCGTGGTTCCATCGGCAATCACCGGTGCAAGCACCACTGAACATGCGACAAGAGGTTCGACACCATGCTCTGCGCCAATTGCCACCGACAATCCACGGTTCAACATGTCACGTACGAGCGACACCATGACAAATTGTTGCTCAAGCGTGTGCAATACCGATCGAACAATTTCTACTGCATCGAATGCTTCAGCCATCGCAGAGGCTCCACCCACGAATACCGACTCATCGGTTCGTCGGCCACTCATTGCAGCAAGCACCTGCATTGCCAAAGCATCAATCGTCACGTCACCAGTTGCTGCTGTAACCACCATGTCGCCAAGTGCTTTACCCACCATCAACCGAGAAAGATGCGCCGTGGTGCGTTGCATTTCGTCTTCCGAAATTGTGGACGCAAGTTCAATTGGTTCGCTTTCAACTGCACCGTTGGACAACACCACTACCGCGGTTGCTAGATGCGCGGACAAACCAACTAGTTGCACAGAGCGAACAACGGCAACTTCTTTCTTCGGACCAAGCACTACCGCTGCATAGTTGGTCATTTGAGCAAGCAAGGTGCTGGTGCGCTGCAACGTTTCTTCAAGTCGGCCTGTTGCCGTATCGAAGAACTCGCCCACTTTCATTTGATCTGCAGCGCCAAGCTTTCCGTTCGGCGTGAGGTGGTCAACAAAAAATCGGTATCCCTTATCTGTAGGAATACGACCTGCAGAGGTGTGCGGCTGAGCAAGGTAACCCTCTTGTTCGAGGAATGCCATGTCGTTGCGAACCGTTGCCGAAGAAACCTGCACCCCATGCGATGCGGCAATATGCGATGAACCAACCGGCTGTGCCGTGGCGATGTACTCCTCAACTACTGCGCGGAGAATGGCTGTTTTGCGGTCGTCAAGCATGTCGGGATCCCTCTCAGGATACCGATAACTGCTTATAGCGAATGAGCGATTCCTGTCGCTCCTCAGCGTGGTCCACGATTGGCGCAAGATACGGGTTCAACAGACCCGCAAGCCATGGGGCATGCACCACATCGTTTGGCGCTTCTGCAAGCTCGGGTATCCATGCACGCACATATGTTCCGTCTGGATCGAACTTTTCGCCTTGGGAGATTGGATTGAAAATGCGAAAGTACGGCGACGCATCGGTGCCCGTTCCTGCTGTCCATTGCCAACCATGTTGATTGGACGCGATATCACCATCCACCAGGTGCTTCATGAAATACTTTGCGCCCCACTGCCACGGCAAATGCAAATCTTTCACCAAGAAGCTGGCAACGATCATGCGCACGCGATTGTGCATCCAACCAGTTGCCAGTAATTGCTTCATTCCCGCATCCACAATTGGATAACCGGTCTTGCCTTCGCACCACAATGCAAATCGTTGTTGAGCACGTTCGTCCGTGTCAACCACAATGGTGTCCATCTTGCGCTGCAAATTTTCGCGAACCGTTCGTGGTTGATGAAACAGCACGTCGGCATAAAACTCTCGCCATCCAAGTTCGCTGCGAAACACTGCATGCGCTTTGGTTTCATTTAATTCAGCGAGTAGTGAACGAGAGTGAATTACCCCGAAACGTAAGTACGGCGACAACATACTTGTGCCCGCAATATCTGGATTGTTTCGAGTTTCGTTGTAGCGATCAAGTGCCGTGTCGCGGAAGTGTTCCCACATTTTCCAAGCCGCGTCTTCTCCGGCTTCGGGCAAATTTGCAGCACACGGTGGGTCTTGCGGAATTGCTTCACTCGCAATTTCTGGAGCACCACTCCATGTAACTGATGGTTTGGCAAATGGCGCAGGCCAGCCATGTTGCATCCAAATTTTTGAAAACGGAGTGAACACCGCGTACGGAGTTCCATCGCCTTTGCGAACTACTCCTGGTTCAACTGCATACGGTGAGCCAACTTGTTGAAAGTTGACGCCATCTTTTTCCAACGATGCCGCAACTAATGCATCACGTTGCATGCCATACGGCGCAAAGTCTTTCGCACACACCACGCGCTCTGCACCCGACTCACGACACACTTGGGCGACAATTTCTTCAGGGTTGCCCGTGCGCACAACGAGCGCACCACCCATTGAGTCATTCAGCGCACGCAAGTTACGGAACAAAAACGCAAGTCGCGGCGCACCCGAGGTTGCAAGAAATCGCGGGTCAAGCACGAATAAGGGAACTACATCCCCAACTGCGGCAGCCGCGCAGAGTGCTTCGTTGTCTGCAAGTCGCAGATCTCTTCGAAACCACAACACCGATTTAGGCATGTTCTATATCTTTCACCCAGATCCACGCAAACATGTAAGCGGCCGCCAACAAAGTGATAATTCCGCCATATGCCAACGACCATGACACGCTCACGTAGTCGGCAACCAACCCCGTGATTGGTCCACCGATTGGCGTGCTTCCCAAAAAAGCAACCGCTGTAAGTGCGAGCATGCGACCCCGCATATCGGGTGGAGCTTCTTGAGTGATGATCGAATTTGCTCCCGCGATCATTGCCGCACCACCCGCGCCTAAAGGTATGGCCCACACGAATGCGACCCACACGTTTGGCGCAATGGCCATGCCCACATTGGCAACTCCAAGCATCAATGCCGCACCTGCAACCCAGCTATACGTAGTCAAGTGCAAACGTGCTGTCGCTAAGGCGCCAATCAAACTGCCGATGCTGGTTACCGCCAGGACCCATCCGAAGTATTCGGCATTACCCCATTGAATGTCGGAAAGCTTCGGGAGGGAAACGCCGTAGTTAAACGCAAATGTGCTGACCAACGAAAACACAATGAACAATGGAAACAAACGGTGGTGGGTGCGCACGAAACGTATTCCATCACGCACTGGCGTGCCACCTGCAGGCCGAGGTTCGGGAGTGAACATTTCAGACTTACGAAGACCAACTACCCCGTACAACATGAAGACATACGACATTCCGTTAATGATGAATAGCCAACCCGTGCCCAATGGGCCCACCAGAGACGCCGCAAGTGCAGGACCGAAAATTCGAGAACCGGTCATCACTGCAGTGTTCAACGACATTGCGTTACCAATTTCGTGCGGCGGCACCAACTCTGTTACCAACCCGCGGCGCGATGGATTGTCAATTGCGCCGACCAACCCAAGGACTCCCGTCAAGACAAACACCAACTCCACATTGATGACGCCGGCAACATCACACACGCCGAGCACAATTGCTTGCAGCGCCATCAGTGATTGCGTGACAATCGTCGTGCGACGGCGGTCAAATCTGTCGGCAAGCGCACCCGCCCATGCGCCAAACACCAGCATCGGCAAAAACTGAAGAGCAGCATTGATTCCTAGGTCAACCGAATTGCCCGTCAACCGATACAGCAAAAACGACGTTGCCGTGAGTTGCAACCACGAACCAATGTTCGAAAACATCAGCCCAGCGAAAAACAAGCGAGCATTCCGATTGCTCAACGAACGGAACATCCCTCCGTGCTTTGCCTGACTTAAATCAGTCATCGAGTTTGAGCGCCGAGATGAATACGTCGCCCGGCACTTCCACGCGACCAATTGACTTCATCTTTTTCTTTCCCTCTTTTTGCTTTTCAAGCAATTTGCGCTTACGTGAAATGTCACCGCCGTAACACTTTGCAAGCACGTCCTTACGCCTTGCTTTCACCGTCTCGCGGGCAATAATGCGTCCACCAATTGCAGCCTGAATTGGCACATCAAACATTTGCCGTGGAATGAGCTCGCGTAACTTTCCACACATGCGGTTGCCATAGTTGTAGGCCTTGTCGCGGTGCACAATGGTGCTGAACGCATCTGCTGGCAACGCATTCAGCAAAATGTCTACGCGCACGAGATCGCTTGGGCGATAGCCAGAAAGTTCGTAATCCAAGCTGGCATAACCCTGCGAACGACTCTTCAATTGATCGAAGAAGTCAACCACCACTTCGGCAAGCGGCATCGAGTACTGCATGTCCACGCGCTCTGGAGACAGGTACTCCAGCTTGATCAATTCACCGCGGCGCTCTTGACACAACTCCATGAGCGAACCGGTGTATTCCTTTGGCGTAATAATGCTGACTCGGAAAAACGGCTCTTCAATTGAGGCGATGTAGTTCGGAAGCGGCAAGTCGGCAGGATTGTCTACCTTCAACACCTGACCGTCTGTTCTATGCACCATGTATTCAACTGAAGGAGCAGTAGCAATGAGTGCAAGATTGAATTCGCGCTCAAGTCGCTCTTTCACAATTTCCATGTGCAAAAGACCAAGGAATCCGATTCGGAATCCAAACCCAAGCGCGCCGGATGATTCTGGTTCGTACGTAATAGATGCGTCATTCAACTTCAAGCGCTGCAAACTTTCACGCAGGTTCTCGAAGTCGTCACCATCAATCGGAAAGAGTCCGCAAAACACCATTGGTTTCGGATCGAGGTAACCGTCCAAAGCTTCCGTTGCCGGGTCAAGAAATGTCGTTACGGTTTCACCGCTTCGTGCTTCACCAACATCTTTAATTCCGGCAATGAGATAACCCACTTCGCCTGGTCCAAGTTCGGCAACCGGAGTTGGCACTGGCATGCGAGCGCCAATTTCCAACACTTCATGAGTTGCTTTCGTTTGCATGAACAGCAACTTGCTGCCGCCATTCATGCGACCATTCATGACGCGAACGCTTGACACCACTCCGCGATATGTGTCGTACTGGGAGTCAAAAATAAGCGCTTGCAGTGGCGCGTTGATGTCACCCTTTGGTGCAGGAATGCGTTCCACGATTGCATCCAACAAATCAGGAACACCCGCACCAGTTTTTGCAGAAATACGCAAAATATCTTCGGCAGGAATACCCAACACCTTTTCGATTTCCATTGCGTAACGATCGGGGTCTGCTGCTGGCAAGTCGATCTTGTTCAGTACCGCAACAATTTCTAAATTGTTTTCAAGCGCCAGGTAACAGTTAGCAAGTGTTTGTGCTTCAATTCCTTGCGCCGCATCCACTACCAACACCACTCCCTCGCATGCAGCAAGTGAGCGACTGACTTCGTAACCAAAGTCCACGTGGCCCGGCGTGTCAATGAGATGCAACCAATTGTCCTTCCAAGGCACGCGAACGTTTTGCGCCTTGATGGTGATTCCCCGCTCACGCTCAAGATCCATACTGTCTAAATACTGAGCACGCATGTCGCGCGATTGGACCGCCCCGGTGATCTCCAAAATGCGGTCGGAGAGGGTCGACTTACCATGGTCGATATGGGCCA
>CANKUF010000020.1 GCA_947486675.1 Acidimicrobiaceae bacterium | reverse complement strand
AGCAATTCGCGAGCGAGTTCCAAGTTGCGAACGCGTTCGACTGATGAACAGCGGCACCGAGGCGACCAGCACTGCTGTGCGTCTTGCTCGCGGTGCGACTGGTCGCAAGCGAATCATTACGTTTTACGGAAACTTTCATGGTGCAACAGATGCGCTGCTTGCAGCAGGTGGAAGTGGAATTGCAACGCTGGGAATTCCCGGAACAGCGGGTGTTCCTGAAGAGGCAGTTGCTAATACGTTGGTGGTTCCGTACAACGTTGTTCCAGAAATTGGTAACGACGTTGCTGCAGTCATTGTTGAACCAGTGGCCGCAAACATGGGTGTTGTTGCACCAGCGCCTGGCTTCTTGGAAGGCCTTCGCGCTGCATGCGATAAGGCTGGGGCCTTACTCATTTTTGACGAAGTGATTTCTGGTTTCCGTATTGGCCAAGGTGGCGCGCAAGCAAAGTACGACGTGAAGCCCGACATCACCTGCTTTGGCAAAGTGATTGGCGGTGGTTTACCGATTGGAGCAATTGGTGGATCGCGTGCAGTGATGGAAAATCTCACACCAATTGGAAAAGTGTTTCACGCAGGAACGCTTGCGGGTAATCCGTTAGCAACTGCTGCCGGTCTTGCAGCATTGAACGAACTCACTCAAGACGTCTATATGGAACTTGGTGCGCGTGCTCGCGCGTTGTCCACGCTGCTTCGTGATGCGTGCTTAAGCGCAGGAATCGTTGCCCAATTCCCTGTAGTGGGAACGCTTGTTGGAGCATTTTTTGGACCGACCACTCCAACAAATTTTGATGAGGCAAAGCAGACCGACGAAAAAATGTATGCCCGCTTTTTCCATGCAATGCTGGCCGAAGGCGTGGCGTTGGCTCCAGGAGCATACGAAGCACTATTTGTTGGGCTTGGCCATACCGATTCGGTGATGCAACAGCTTGCTGAACGTGCGCAACGTGCTGCACACGCAGCGGTTCTTGCGCAATAGATTTACTACATGCGCTATTTTTTCACCGCAAGGTTGTGGACAGCGCTCGGCATATTGCTTGGTGCATCTGTCTTGGTGCTTGGATTGTTGATTGTTGTAAACGGTGGTTCGTCAACGGGCAGTTCTGGAAGTCGCGTAATTGATGTTGTTGCCGCAGTGACCACCACAGAGTTTGGTGAAGGTTGGCAAGTATCAAGTGGTAAATCTGTTGGAGATGCAACGCTTGCGCTAGATGATGGTCGCACGATGCGCATCGTCGATGGCACACCTGGTGAAGTGACATGTGAGACGCCAACAATTCCGTATTCATGCATATTCGTTGCCGACACTTTGGGCTCCGGAGTGTTGTGGTTTGCACTCGTTCCAGCTGATTCAAGTAATGGAAAAGAAATATTGACGCTTCCAGCTCTCGTTGACATGTTGCAAGGTGGCGACCTAGGAGTATTGAGCAATGGATGGGTGGTTCCACTTGCCACACCAACAGTGCGCAATTGCGATGCTGAAACTACGTCGCTGCGCGATTTCATCAACAAGTTCCCAGAGGGGAATGCAATCTCGCTACTGAATCTGTATCAAGACCAGATTTCAGAGGTGGTGTGTACCGGCCCGTAGGCCAATTGCTATTTTGAAGATTCGCGGGCTGTAGTGCCAACTGCATGAGGAGGCTTAGTCAGCATCGCAAAGTCTTTGTCAATAGTGTCGAACGAAGTCGATCCATTTTCTAATGCAAGGAAGATTTCAGACTCTGGTGAGCACCAGGTCTCGTATTCTTCTTTCCATTCTTCACTTGCTGGGTCTGCACCACCAATGGCATAGCGCTCGTGGCAGACAACACCAAGAATTTCGTACTCGGTAAGCCCGCCACCTGCCTTTTCGCCCTGTTGTGGCATTGGGTTTCCGTTATATGAAAGCGGAGCGTGTGCACCACCCTCGCGATTTGGGTCACCGTAATAAGCAATCTCTGCAGCGACATATGGTTGGCTACCTGTGTAGACGAAGTTCAACATGTCTTCAATCTTTGGGAATGTCTTCAGTACTTCGCCGCCAGCAAACACCCGGCCGGCCCCACCTTGACCCGCGGCGCCGTGGCAACCCGCGCACGATCCGTATACCGCTTCTCCAATAGCCATCGGACCTTCAACAACTTTTTCTTGTGGCTTCAACGCAAGCATGTACATAAATGCCCACAACGGAAGGAGGCTGAGAGTGGCCATGGCCCAGAACGGAATTTTTTTCCGCGTCTTGGCGGCAACAACGTAACTTGGGTCTGGTTTAGGCGCTGGAGCAGCAGCCGCAACTGGAGCAGCAGACTTTGCAACTGCTGGGGCTGACGAAGTTGTTGCCGGGGTAGACGCGCCAGAGTCTGCACTTGCACCGCCCGAAGCAGCTTCCCGTCGTTCCTTCGAACGCTTGAGTAGGTGTTCGGGTATTTCAGTCACAGTGTTCCTCGTATATGTCGTGTGCCATGAGGGTGGTGCCCTCGACAATGATCTTTCCCCACTCTAAATCACGGACTAGGGGCGCGATAAACACTAGGGACTGATTGCCCGGATTAGGAAATTCGAGTCTGTCTGATTGCGCTGAAACTGGTGCTCAACGTCACAGGTTCGCACGAATGCACAACCTCGCTCTTTTCACCTATTTGAGGATTGCCCGACTAGTCTCGTGAGAGATTTCACGAGGAAAGGCATCCCTGCAAACCATGCTGGCAATAGACATTCTTCGATGGCCGGGAGTGAACCAAGCGTTCATCTTCTCACTCGCCCTCACACTTGCGATGACGTACAGCGTGTATTGGGCAGGTAAGCGTCGACCAGTTGACCGCAAAGCAACATGGGGAGAGACCATGTTTGGTGCTGTCTATGTTTTCGCCATTTTGTTCATTGCATTTGGCGTGGTTCCTCACCAATTCATCGACCATGCCGACAAGAACCTCGGATGGCGTAAAGACAAATTGATTTTTGGGCCTTTTGACTTGTTGAAGCCAAAAGCGTTTGGTGGCCAATTCCCATTCACATTGAGCTATGAAGCCATTCGCGACACCATTGTTGTGCTGATCCATGTTGTGTTGATGACCATCATGGTGAAGATGTTCAATTGGTGGCAGAAGCGTGGCGAAGTGCAGCCAAAAGCAATTGCAACTTCAAGCTACGGCCGACCATTGGTACGTAAGGGCTAGTTTCCATGACAAAGACCGACGCCAATCCACCGATGCCCTTGTGGTCGAACGAGTATCAACTCGTTGAAGTGGATGCCGACTACCTCGCAAAGGCTGTAAAGCCAAAGCAATTCATTCACATTGATCAGAGCGAATGCATCATGTGTGAAGGCTGCGTGGACATTTGCCCATGGAAGTGCATCCACATGGTCACACCAGACGCAATTGCTGAAGCACAGGGCACAGAAATGCCAGGTGCCGACCCAAGCGACAACGTGTTGTTCATTATTGACGACGATGTGTGCACACGTTGCGCGCTCTGCGTTGATCGTTGCCCAACAGGAGTCATCATTCTTGGCAAGGTCGGGGCACCTGCTGCAACTGGCGATTCACATACTCGGACAGCAAATCACGGCTACGCATACGGCATGCGGTTGTAGAAGTTTCAGGACACGGAGAAACATATGGCAAGCACAATTGAAGAAAAGCCTCGCCTCACGCTGAAAGAGCGTGCAGCGAAGTTGGGTGAAACATTGCAGGGAAGTCAGGCGTGGAATTCAATTTTCCGCCCTGGTTCAATTTTCCGCAAGGGATACACCGACTCACCGCGTAACCGCTCGTACGTCATCATGAACTCGGTGCTGTATCACTTGCACCCAGTGAAGGTGAAGCGCCACGCAGTAAAGGTCAGTTACACACTGTGCCTCGGCGGACTCAGCTTCTTTCTGTTCATTTTGCTCACGGTTACCGGCATTTTCTTGATGTTCTTCTATCGACCAACAGCAGCCAATGCTTGGCAAGACATTCAGTCGTTGCAGACATCGGTGACGTTTGGTTTGATGGTGCGAAACATGCACAGATGGGGTGCTCACCTCATGGTGCTCAGTGTGTTCTTGCACATGGCTCGCGTGTTTTATCACGGTGCGTACAAAGCCCCTCGCGAGTTCAACTGGGTTGTTGGAGTTATCTTGCTCACGCTCACGTTGTTGCTTTCGTTTACCGGTTACCTCCTGCCGTGGGACCAACTTGCGCTCTGGGCGGTGGCGGTGGGTACCAACATGATGGGTTACTCGCCGGTGATTGGATCACAAGTTCGATTCGTGTTGCTCGGCGGTGTCGAAATCGGCGCAGAAACGTTGTTGCGTTGGTACGTATTGCACGTGCTGCTCTTCCCGTTTGTCACCGTAATTTTCTTGGCTATTCACTTCTGGCGTGTGCGTAAAGACGGCGGAATTTCGGGTCCTTTGTGATGAATGCAACTTTTGAAAGGATGATCAGCCATGACTGAAATTCCAGAACACCTCTTAAAGCGCGCACAGGCTGCTCGTGAAAAAGCTGCAGCAGATGCAGGTGCAGGCGCATCAACAGAAGGCGAAGCAACGAGTGACTCGCGCATTCCTGCTCACTTGCTTGAGCGCAGCAAAGCAGCAAAGGCTGGCGGTTCAGTTGCAGTCGCAGAAAAGCCAAGTGGCTCAGTAGTCACTGCTCCAGCAGAGGGAAATGTTCCAATGGCTGCGGGTCCTGGTGGACACACACAACGTTTGTTGACCGTAGTTAAGTCGGGTTCAATTCAAGACGTTAAGTCCGAACCAGTAGACAAAGTACACACATGGCCACACTTGTTGGCTGTTGAATTCGTTGCATCACTTGCGTGCACCGCATTCTTGTTTGTGTTCTCGTGGGTAGTGAATGCACCGTTATTGCAAGCAGCGAACTTCAACCAAACACCTAACCCTTCGAAGGCTCCGTGGTACTTCCTTGGTCTTCAGGAATTGCTCACCATGTTCCACCCAATGATTGCTGGTGTGACTCTTCCAACCGTTGGTCTTGTGGCGTTGATGTTCTCTCCGTACCTTGACAAAACCGTTTCAAACAAACCAGAAGATCGCAAGTTCATGACCAGCATGTTTACGATCTTCCTGATGTTCTGGGCTGTACTCGTGATCGTGAGCTCGTTCTTCCGCGGACCTGGCTACAACTTCACGTTCCCATGGCGTGACGGAATTTTCTTCGAGCTCTAAAGCGAGATCTATTTATGACAACAATTCAAATCATCACTATCGCAATTGCGGTCCTGCTCGTTGCTGGAGTCGGCGTTGTGCTGACCTCGTCACGTGCCTCGGGCGTTCGCGGAACGGGAACACTTGCGCGCGAAACACGCAAGAAGGATCGTGGAGCAGTTGATCCAGAGCAACTCACCGGACGTCAGTTTGAAGCAGTCGTGCGCAAGCAAAATTCTTCAATCGTTTTGGCACCTAAAGCCGAAGTTGAACCATGGGTAGCCCCTGACGAAGAAGCTCTTGGCGTAACTCGTCGTAAATTTTTCAACCGCGCAATTGTCACGCTGATGAGCGCAAGCCTTGGCGGATTTGGTGCATCCCTTATTGCATTTCTATGGACGAGTTCGTCTGGTGGTTTCGGTTCAAAGATCACCATTGGAAATTTGAGTGACGTGGTTACCCAAATTCGTGCAAATAAGGGCTTCTTGTACATGCCGCAAGCACGTGCTTGGATCACCGAGTATCCAAAGGAATCATTGTCAAAGGGTCAAGTTGCCTATGGGCATCAGGCTCCGGTGTATTCAGGACTTGAATCTGGATTGATCGCGCTCTATCAGAAGTGTCCGCACCTTGGTTGCCGAGTTCCAGAATGTGGCAGCTCACAGTGGTTCGAATGCCCATGTCATGGTTCGCAGTTCAATCGTGTTGGCGAAAAGAAGGGTGGTCCTGCACCACGTGGCATGGATCGCTTCGGTGTCTCCGTTGCCAACGGTGTCGTAGTTGTTGACACGGGAACAGTGTTTGGTGGTCCACCAATTGGAACCAACACCACAGGTCAAGAAGCTGAAGGCCCGCATTGCGTGGGTGGAGGATCACACTGATGTTTGCCGATGTCACAACAAATATTTCTTGGTTCTTCCTCATCACTGCGCTCATTGGTTGGGCCATATATGGCCTTAGCAACATTCGTAAGAGCCGTGCAGAAATTGGATCTGAAATCAAGCTTGCTGCAAACCGCAAGCCGTACTATGACGACGAAATTCTTGAAGGAAAGAAAATTGAGCGCACACAGCTCATCGGAATTTTGTTTCTTGCTGTGGTCACTCTTGCGTTGCCGCTGTATTGGATTCTGGAACCAGGTCGTCAACAAGGTGCGATAAATGGCTGGGATCATCGCTTCGCGTCGTGGGGTGGCCGACTTTACGATGTGACTGCAAACGGCGGGTTTAACTGTGCGGGTTGCCACGGTGGAACAAAAGGTGCTGGTGGTGCAGCGGTGTACGCACTGACGGATACAAAAACTGGTGAAGTTCGTGAAGTGAGCTGGAAGGCTCCCGCAGTGAATACCATTTTTTACCGATTCAGCGAAAGCGAAGTGCGGTTCATTCTTGAATACGGTCGCCCATTCTCGCCAATGTCTCCGTGGGGTGTGGTTGGTGGTGGACCAATGAATGAGCAGCAAATTCAAACTGTTCTGTCATATTTGAAGAGCATTCAGATTCCTCGTGAAAACTGCACCGTTGTTGATGCCGACCCACGTATTTGCGACGGTGGACATTTGCCTAAAGCAAAGCAGGATGAAATCACTGCCGAAGCAGAGCGTTTAGTTGCTGCTGGAACATACTCGTCATTTGGCGAGGCACTGTTCAACTTAGATTTGGGTGGCGGAAACTATTCGTGCGCACGCTGCCACACAAAGGGTTGGTCATACGGCGATCCACAGATCACCGGTGGTGGAGCACTTGGTCCAAACCTCACGGGTGGTTCTGCAGTTCGACAATTCCCCGTGAAGAACGACATGTTGAATTTCATCAAGGGTGGTAGCGAGTACGGCAAGCGTTACGGCGAACAAGGTCAGGGCAGCGGACGCATGCCAGCCTTTGGCGCAATGCTCACCGACGAACAAGTAAATGCAATCGTCGATTACGTGCGAGGTCTGTAAATGTTGTCATCACTGTTAGCAGTTTCATGGCAACCAGAGATTCGCGGCGTCGTCGTCGTCGTATTAATGGTCATTGTTTTGATTGGTGGTAGCTACCTAGTTGTCAGTACCAACTTGGGTGCACGTTTGGGTTTCCTTATTGTTATGTCTGCGTTGTTCGGTTGGATGACGGTTATGGCAGCAGTGTGGTGGACATATGGAATTGGATTGAAGGGTCCTGAGCCATCGTGGAAACCCGCAGATCCGGTCACGATTATTCGTGATGCCAGCCTTCTGAACTCTGCAGGCATTTTGGATAGCCCAGTTGAAGCCGCAGCGACGCCGAGCCAAGTTGCCGAAAATGCATCTGCTCAGTTTCAAACAGAGGGCTGGAGACTGCTTGACGCAGCAGACCCACAGCGCGGACAAGCAATTGCGGCATCAGATGCGATTTTGCAGATTGAGGCAGAAGAGTTTGCTGCAGGCGAATATTTGAGCCTCGCCGTGTATGACCGTGGTGGAGAGCGCTTCCCAAAAATTAACGACTCACTCGACTTCGTCGCGTTCTTTCATAAAGCGCGCTACGCATTAGTAGAAGTCGTACCGATCGTTCCGCAGCGAACTGAACCGGGCCGAGCACCTGCTCGTCCAGTGGCAGACGAAACACAGCCGCACCGCTACATCTATATGATCCGCGACTTAGGCGCAAAGCGTCAACCGGCCATCTTGATCACATTTGGGTCAGGCATGATCTTCGTTATTTTGTGCTGGTTGCTCCACCGTCGAGAACTTGTGCTTCGCGAGAATCTCGCCAGTGACAAATCGCCCGTTAAGGCTTAAGGAAATTCGTGGGCCAGTACCTTCCAATCGTGGTGTTGGCGACTCTTGCTGTGCTGTTTGGCGCAATCAGTCTGGTCGCATCAAAACTGCTGGCACCTCGACGTCCTAATACTGCAAAGTCAGCACCGTATGAATGCGGAATTGTTCCTAGCCGCGAAGCCCCAGAGCGTTTTCCTGTCAGTTTTTACATCATTGCCATGTTGTTCATTATGTTCGACATTGAAATCATCTTTGTCTATCCATATGCGGTGTCGCATTCGGCACTTGGGGCATACGCATTTTTTGAAATGATTGCATTTAGTGCTGTGTTCTTTTCTGCATTCGTTTACGCGATTGCACGTGGAGCACTTGATTGGGGTCCAATCAAGAAGGCCGTGCGCCTAGACCAGGATGCATTTAACCCGATGACTTCTGGTTCACGCACGATCACAAGCACGATCCGCCGAGTCGGCCTAGAAGGCCGCAACGAAGGAGCAGCTGCCTAATGGGAGTTGTACGTAATGTTCTTGATGATGGCCTAGAAGGTATCGATCACAACTTTCTCACTGGTCGTATTGAAGACCTCGTGAAATGGTCGCGTTCACGTTCAAGCTGGGGAGCAACGTTTGGCTTGGCATGTTGTGCCATTGAAATGATGGGTACCGGAGCACCGCACTACGACCTTGCGCGATTTGGTATGGAAGTGTTTCGCGCATCACCGCGTCAAGCCGACATCATGATTGTTGCTGGACGCGTAAGCCAAAAAATGGCACCGGTACTTCGTCAGGTGTACGACCAAATGATGGAACCTAAATGGGTGATCAGCATGGGCGTATGCGCTAGCAGCGGCGGAATGTTTAATAACTACGCCATCGTCCAAGGTGTTGACCAAGTTGTACCAGTAGACGTGTACGCACCTGGTTGCCCGCCAACTCCAGAGACACTGATTCACGCAATTGAAACCTTGCAC
>CANKUF010000019.1 GCA_947486675.1 Acidimicrobiaceae bacterium | reverse complement strand
GTCAGGGGTTCAATTCCCCTTAGCTCCACAACTATGGGGGAGAATTAGTTCATGTTGGATGGCGCGGTCACGCTTGAGCATGTCAACAAACTGTTTGGCGATCGCACTGTTGTTAACGACGTCAACTTAGAAATTCATGCTGGTGAGTTCTTCTCGCTTCTCGGTCCTTCTGGTTGCGGCAAAACCACCACACTTCGCATGATCGGTGGCTTCGAGCTTCCCGATTCTGGTCGCATTCTGATTGATGGTCGCGACGTTACGCACGATGAACCAGAGACACGCCCGCTGAACACCGTGTTCCAGAGTTATGCCCTTTTTCCACACCTGAACGTGTTCGACAATGTGGCCTTTGGTTTGCGTTTTGAAAAGCCAGGTTCGGTATCGAAGAAGTCGGACAAAGAGCGCGTAATGGCTGCACTTGAGCTGGTTGCACTTGGGTCATTTAGCGAACGCCGCGTTCCGCAGCTATCGGGTGGTGAACAGCAGCGCGTTGCGCTGGCCCGCGCCTTGGTGCTTGAGCCGAGTGTGTTGTTGCTTGACGAGCCGCTTGGTGCGTTAGATGCACAGCTGCGTGCACGCTTGCAGGTAGAACTTGCATCTTTGCAACGCCAAATTGGTATCACCTTCATTTACGTAACACACGATCAGCACGAAGCGTTCACCATGAGCGACCGCATTGGCGTGATGCGCGAAGGCAAACTGATTCAAGTTGCACCACCTCGCGAGATTTATGAAAAGCCAGCAACGATTGATGTTGCAAAGTTCGTTGGGGCGGCGAACCTGTTGCCTGGTCGTGTGGTGTCAACAGGTGTGGTTGAAATATCTGGAGTGAAGTTTGCTGCCCCGCAAAGTGCACCGATGGGCGATGGCATGGTGATGATTCGCCCAGAACGCATTCATGTGGGAACGGGTACACAACAGGCAACCATCGAGCGCGTTACGTTCGCTGGTTCGTCACTGCGCATTGCACTCAATGTTGGGGGAGTGAAGTTGGTTGCAGAAATTCCGAACGACGAGCATTCACGCCATTTGGAAGAAAATGCAGTAACGAATATTGACGTACTGCCAGACGCAGTGCGTGTATTGCCGCTGAACTAGTTATTCGCCCATTCGGGTCAGGTCGGAAAGCGCCGACTTAAATCCACCTTGTTCACCATGTCGCTTGCGCCAGAACGACAGACCAAACACACCTATGGTGAGCGCGGTGAATGTTGTAGCTACGAGCAGCGTGGCGAGGGCGTTGAGAGCAGGTGTAGCTCCACCTTTCACTGAAGAGTAGATCCGCAGCGGAACGGTTTCCGATTCGACACCGGCTGAAAGGAAACTGGTGATCACGAAGTCGTCGATCACCGTGGCAAATACAACTACGAAACTGGCCACGATTGAAGGCCAGAGCAGGGGCATCAACGCATATCGCAGCGCCTGAAAGCGAGTAGCGCCAAGGTCTCGTGCGGCTTCCTCGAAACTGGAACCAATTGACACCAAGCGTGCGCGCACGATAACCACCACTGCTGAAACCGAGAAGGTGACGTTGCCAAGCAACTGTGCTGGGAAGCCAAGTGGAATGCCGCTGAATAAGCGGGTGAAGGTAAGCAGCAGCGCGGCACCAACAACGATTTCTGGCGTGATGAGTGGAACGGATGTCATTCCTTGCACTGCGGTCGCACTTTTACCTTTTAAGCGGTGCGAGCCGATGGCAAGTGCAAGCCCAAGCGGCGTCACGATAAGCATGGTGGTCGTTGCAAGAACTAGCGAGTTCACAATTGCTTGACGCATGGAGTCATCGTGAAACACCGAAGCGTATTTGTCGCCAAACCACCAACGGAATGAAAAGCCCTTCCACACCGTGCGGCTGCGACCGTCGTTGAACGAGTAAATAACTGCGATGATCACAGGGACAAGGCTCCATGTGATGTATCCCCAAATGAGGATGGGAAGAGCTTTAACGCGACGTGTGGAAACTGATGTCATCGCACACGTTCCTTGCCGACGCGCGATGTACTGCGTAAATACCAAGACAACGCAACGAGTAGCAACGTGGAAAGCATGATCACAAGAATTGCACCGCGTTGAGGTTGGCTGCTGCTGTTGATGTAGTAGTCAATTTGGTTGCCGAGCATTTCGGTTTTTGGTGATCGCGAGAGCAAGTCGTTGGTGTAATAGTCACCAAACATTGGAAGGGCAATAAGGATGGCTGCTGCTGCCACACCGGCTTTGGCCATTGGCACGGTGACCACACGAAATGCTTGGCGTGATGTTGCACCAAGATCGCGTGCTGCTTCAACAAGTCGCCAGTCAAGGCGTTCAAGTGTTGCGTACAACGGCAGGATCAAAAATGGAATGTATCCATAGACAAGTCCAAGGATGACAGTGATAGGGGAGCCATCAAGCCAGTTGTATTGAACGCCAAACATTCCAACAAAGCGACTGAATAACCCAGAAGGGCTGAGTAAGTTGACCCATGCCAACATGCGCATGAGATAGTTCACCCAAAACGGGGCAATGATGAGCAGGAGTAACAGCATGCGTCGCTTGCCTGCATGTCGAGCCAAGTAATACGCAACAGGGAAACCGATTGCGAAACTGATGATCATTGCGGAAACGACATACACAATGGTGCGGACAAATACTCCACGTAGTGGCCCACTTGTCACGCTGCTGAATACGGCATTGAACTCGCCGAAGCTCCAGTTCAGTGGGTTCCACTGTGGAATTGCATCGCGAAAGATTGGGTCAACAGTCCCGAAGGCAACGCACGCAACAGCGTAAAACGGAACGGCAAAAAAGAACAGCAGCCAAAATGCACCGGGGGCGGCAAGTGCTGCCCAGAGTCGGGCGGCTTTGTTCACGCTCAGCCCGCGGTGAACGTCGTCCAGACGTCGTTCCAGAGAGCATCAACTTCTGGAGTGAGGCTGACAATACGCTTTCCAGCCTGATACTTCGCGTCATCGATTACCGCGTCAACAAGTGTTTCTGGAATTGCACCTGCATTAATCAGTGCTTCTGCGTTCACGTTGGTGAGTGCAGGTTGGTAACCAACATAAGACTGGTTCTTTGCAGCAACATCGTTGTCGAGCAAGTAGTTAATGAATTGGTGAGCAGCCACCGGTTTTGCCGATGCTTTTGGAATGCACAGGAAGTCGTTCGCGGTGATGGTCTCTTCTGGGTACCAGAAACCAAGAACGTCTGCTGATGTGCCTTCAGGCAAATAGAACGGCGCGAGCAAAATGTCTCCCGACCAGATGTATGCGATGTCTCTGTTGCCGGCAGGAATTTCTTGGTATGACAAGACGTCCACCTTCGGACTTGTGTTCGTGCGGAGACGAATCAAGTTTTCTTGTGCCGCTGCAAGAATGTCTGCATCGCCAGTATTTACGTCGGTGATTCCTGCTTGGAAGAGCGCAAGGCTGATGATGTCACGCGCTGAATCAGTAACTCCAAGTTTGCCGCTGTAAGCCGAATTCCACATGGCGTCATTTCCCTGCGAAGCAATTTCGCTTGGGTCGATGCGGTCTCTGCGGTAGCCAATTCCGTTTCCGTAAATGAACTGAGCCATGGTGTACTGCGCACCAAGGTCGTAATACGGACTTTGCAAACCCGTAATCAAGTTTGATTTATTTGGAATGTATGAATGATTCAGGGGCTGAATCAATTCGGCTGCCATGAGTCGTGCAAGTGCAGTGTCGGTCATACCGATAATCAGGTCTGGCTTCAGCGTGCCGTTGCGCAACTTTGCAATTGCAGCATCTTCGTTGTCGTAAATGCTTTGCTTCACCGTGACACCGAATGCTTTTTCGAAATCGGCAATCACTTCTGGGTTGGTGTAATCGGCCCAGTTCAAAATTTCAATGGTGCCGCCTTCGTTGGCAAGACCATCTGCAATTGGTTCTCCAACGAGTGGAAGAGTGACTGGTAGATCGGGAGTACCGATGATTAAACCAGTTGATGTAGTTGTTGTTGTGCCACCGCACGCTGCAAGTATCGAAGGTCCAATAATGATTCCCCCGGTAGTTGCAAAGAGCGTTTTGAGAAAATCGCGTCTTTCCATGAGGGTAACTTAGTGCGTTTGTGTGTCCTGGCGGTATTGCTTGACGAACTGCATTGCGTACTTTTCCATTTCGGTGTGGTACGCCTGTTTGAAGGCCGATGAGGCAGTCCCACGTTGAACCCGCTCGGAAACGGCAATGTCTTGGTGGTTCACCAAATCGTTGAAATCGATCACTGCATTCAGGTCCAGGCTGGAGTCGGCGGCCATATCGGCGGGGAAAAGGTAGTCGGTAATGACTGTGGTGTGGGTGGGAGAGCGCGGGATATACGTGGTCACCGCTACCGAGTCGGGTGAAACATCGATCAACATGTTTGGGTAGACGTAGGCACCAAAGAGCGATTTGTCGTCCATGCCTGGAATAAGCGTTAACCCTTGGTTTTGCTTAAACGAAATGGAGTTCACTCCATCGGCCAGGTTTGCACCCCAATCGCCTCGGTCTTTATCAACGGTGCGACCGGTTGCAAAGACTGGAACGAGATCACAGAACTCAGGGTGCACTACTGAACAATGCAAGCACTCTGAGTAATTTTCAACAAGTACTTTCCAGTTGGCTTGAGCTTCATCCACAGTGGTGCGCACACTCTTCAAACCAGCCATTCCGAACTTGTCAAGGTCGAGTGGCTTGCTGTACATATTTTCAAGCCACTTCAGCAATGGAACTTCGTCATTATTAAGGCAAACAAACAGACCGCCTTGCCATTCGTCTACGCGAACCTGTTGTAGAGAAATGCATTCGCGATCAAATGATTCTTTTTCATGGTGGATTGCGCCAACAAGTTTCCCCTCAAGCGAGTAACTCCAAGAGTGATACGGGCAGGTGATTGCGGCGCCATAGCCAGATCCGCTTTCATCACACAGTTGTGAACCGCGGTGTTGGCAGACGTTGAAATAAGCGCGCAGTTGGCTTTCGCGGTTGCGCACGATCAAGATGCTTTCGCTTCCAACATTGCACACCATGCGGTCGCCAATGTGGGAGAGTTTGTCGGCCCTGCCTACGTAGCACCAGTGTTTGCTGAAAATAGTTTCAAGTTCTGAAGCAAAAATTTCAGGAGACGTGTATTCATCTCGCGTAAAGCTCTTTTGGAGCCCTCTAATTTCTGGTGCTGACATGATTTACTCCCATTTCATTCCGACAGGTATGTCTTCGTAATCGATTGTCCACAACCGTGCGGCTTTCACATCGCCTGTGTAACAGCGGTAGCCAAGTAGTTGTTGTTGCGTTGGGGAAAGCGTGCGCGCAATGTCTTCTGGAAGACCAACGCAACCGGCTTCTTCGGGCGTTAACCAGCCCACTACATACGAGAGGTGCAGACCTTCTCGCCAGTAGTTGTCTGTTTGGTTTGCGCCACCGCCATGGATGACCGTTCCCGAATAGATCAAGCCGCTTCCTGCGGGCATGACTGCTTGAGTGACTTCTGAGTCAGTTGCCTTGCGAGTGAAGTCGTCCCACTTGTGACTGCCAGGCACCACCCGTGTTGCTCCACCCTCGGCGGTGAAGTCGGAGAGCGCAAACATGCACGACACCGTTACGGGTTTGGCGGTTGGTCCAAGAACGAGCGGCCAGTTGTCGGCATCGCGATGCAACCACTGTGCCTTTTCGCCAGGACCGATGATCATGGCTTGACCGGTGTTCATCCAATACGAAGCACAATGTGGCCCAAGATCGTCGTCTGCAACGCCGCGAAGAATTGGGTGAACCAGCAGGTGATCGCGGAACGTCTTCGAGCGATACGCCAGGCGAGTGAAGCGCTTGGTGTTGGATCCCCAGAATTCCTGAACGCCCTTGTCGCTTGACTTCGTGCCCGCGTCGGTGGATTGCATGGATTCGGCAAGTTCGGAGCGCAGGCTGTTGCGAACTTCGTCGCTCAGCATGTTGTGGACGATTACGCCACCATCGCGCTGGAAAACCGAAAGAATTTCGGCAAGCGAATGCAACTTCGCGTCAAGAGTTGTTAACACCGCGGTATTCGCAGTTGCCATAACTCAACTCTAGCAGTGGAAAAATGATCGCAAATGAGGTTCGTAATAACTCAACGTGTGTGATTCATATGTTGGATCAAACGATATTTGGTCATACTTTGCACAGAAGTCTGCTGTTAATTCATAATGAGGGTTATCGGTATATGAATCGCGTGCGTGTTGGTTTAAGCCAATGTGTTGCCAAAAGTAATAACCCTGAAAAATTCCATGATGAGCAACCATCCAATGATGTGCTTCTGAAACGAACGGTTTAATGATTGCCGCGGCCACTGCCTCGTGATTATCAGGAGCAAGACTGTCGCCAATGTCGTGCAGCAGAGCACACATCACGTATTCCATGCTTTGGCCATCGCGTTCTGCTCGCGTTGCGGTTTGCAACGAATGTTCAAGCCTTGTAACGGGGTAGCCGTCTAGTTCGCCATCAAGTTTTTGCAACTGTTCCAGCACCTGGTTAGCGACATCTCCCTGAGTCCTTTTGTACAACTCGGTGATGTTGTCCCAATCTTGTTTCGTGGACTCACTGAACTTGGTGAATGTAGGGATATGTTGCGATGGCATGGGGTAACTGTAGTGAAACGTGTTGGGCTAAGTTTTACCTATGACTTCATTGAGTTTTCGTCTAGATGGTTTGCGTGCATTGGTAACAGGCGGAGGTTCGGGAATTGGCAAGGCCATTGCCGATGCATTGCGCGACGCGGGCGCAAACGTGGTGGTGTGCGACGTAAACGATTCAACTAAGCCCAACTACATCTGCGATGTGTCGAAGACTTCTGATGTTGAAGCAATGTTTAATGGAATTGAACGCGACTTGGGTGGCCTCGACATTTTGGTGAACAACGTTGGCGTACCTGGGCCAACTGCGCGCGTGGATGAAATGGACCCCGATGCCTACGACGAGTGTGTGCGCGTGAACTTGGGTGGAACATTTCGCGTGACGCACTTTGCCGTACCCATGTTGATGAAGTCAAAAGGGTCAATGATCAACATTTCAACGAGCGCTGGAATTTTTGGTTACCCGTTGCGTTCGCCATATGTTGCTGCAAAGTGGGGAATTATCGGACTCACGAAGTCGTGGGCGATGGAACTTGGTGAATTTGGTGTGCGGGTGAATGCAATTTGCCCAGGGTCGGTAAGTGGCCCACGCATGGACGGTGTGATTGATCGCGAAGCGCAAGCTGTTGGTAAGACGCCGCAAGAAATTCGCACGGGTTATGAAAAGCAGGTTTCGTTGCAAACGTTTGTTGAAGCCGATGACATTGCAGCATCGTGCGTGTTTCTTAGTTCGCAAGCCGCACGATTCATCTCTGGTCAAGTGCTGCCGGTTGACGGCAACATCGAAACGATGAGAAGCAACTAACTGTGATTATTGACCTGCAGGTCAATCAGGGCCAGTGCACATGGCCTGAATTGTGGTCTACAGCTCACGCAGCAGACCGCGCTGGCTATAACACGTTGTGGATTGCCGATCATTTGTCGGGTTCAGTAATGAACGCGCCTTCAATGCCCGAATGTTTCGCCACGCTTGGTGCGCTTGCCGCTGCAACCCGCAACATTGGTCTTGGCTCACTCGTGGTGAACGCTGGCTTACGCGACCCGGCGATTGTTGCAAATGCTGCTGCAACGGTGCAGGAGATTTCAGGTGGCAGGTTAATTCTTGGTCTTGGTGCAGGTGCTTCGCCAACCAGCACGTTTGCATCGGAGTTACACGCCATTGGTGCAGACATTCCGGAAACGATGGAGCAGCGTCATAAGCGACTTGAGCATGTGCTTGATGTATTGGATGAAATGTGGTCAAACAATCGCGACGAAAAGTTTGCAATGTTTCCTCTTCCGCAAGATTCCATTCCGCGCATACTTGGTGTGAATTCAGTTGCGCTTGCCACACTTGCAGGGAAGCGCTGCGATGGAGTGAATATTCGCGCCAGTCACGAACGCCGCGGTGAAATTCTGCGTGCTGCTCGCGATGCTGCGGGCGACAGAGAATTCATGATGTCGGTATGGGATTGGTTTGATGAATCGTTGTTGGACGAAAACAGCGATGCCCGCAAACAATTGGCTAGCGAAGGCGTGAACCGGTTGATTTTGTTGATGCGTGGTGCGCCAGATGCGGCCCGTATTGAGGACAGCTCGGTCTTATAGAACTACGTTGACGAGGCGTTTTGGAACTATGACCACTTTGGCCGGTTCTGCGCCATTCAGCAACGCAATGACTTTTTCGTCTGCAAGGGCGAGCGTGCGCAGTTCGTCATCGGTAACAGTTGGAAGCACAGACAACTTCGAACGCACTTTGCCGTTTACCTGAATTGGAATTTCAATGGTGTCGCTTACGAGAAGCGCTGGGTCGGCAACAGGGAACGGCATAAAGGTGAGCTCGGTGGTTTGACCAAGCATCGACCACAACTCTTCAGCCATGTGCGGGCATAGTGGCGAAAGCATTTGCACAAGTGGCACAGCAACTTCGCGTGGGGTAGAGCCGTGCTCGTTTACGTAGATGGTGAGTGCGTTGTTCAATTCGATCAGTTTTGAAATGGCCGTATTGAAGCGCAAGTTCTGCATGTCGATACCAACGCCATGAATTGCCTTGTGCAAGTCACGCTTCAATTGCAGCGGAGCTTCGGCGTCGCTTACGTGCAGCGCACCAGTGTCTTCGTCTACCAAGTTGCGCCATGAGCGCTGCAAGAAACGCTGCATGCCAACAACGTCGCGTGTGTTCCATGGGCGTGATGCATCCAACGGGCCCGTGCTCATTTCGTACAAGCGGAATGTGTCTGCGCCAAACTCGTCATACATTTCGTCTGGCGTAACGATGTTCTTCAGGCTCTTGCCCATTTTTCCGTATTCGCGAATGACTTTTTCGCCCTGCCAGGTGTACGTGCCGTTTGATTCTTCAACTTCGTTTGCAGGAACGGTTTGCCCACGTTCGTCGCGGTAGGCGTATGCCTGAATGTAACCCTGGTTGAACAAGCGGTGG
>CANKUF010000018.1 GCA_947486675.1 Acidimicrobiaceae bacterium | reverse complement strand
CAGTGGCAAGAGCATCAAAGAACCTGGTTGCTGGGACGCCAATTTCTGAACGAACCTTGGCCAGCAATTGGCTGCCAACTCCGCCACGTTCAACCGCATGTTCAACAACTTCTCGAGCAGACCGCAATGGTCGTGCAAGCGAGTCAATTGCCAGTGCTGCTTCGTAGCCAAACAAGTGACCAACCATCACGCTCAAAATGAACGCCACTCGCGGGTCAACTCGCGGCACAGAAATGACTGCGGCAGCAGCATCGAAGCGCTGCTCGCCTTCTTGGGCAATCACGATTGGCAACGCCTTGTGCGCACGATAGATGGCAATCTCTTTCGCCACATCGCTTGCGGTGCCGTCCGACAAACCAGTTGCACACACAATGATCATCGGTTCGCAAGACAAGTCAATGTGCTTTTTGTCTTCGGTGATGTCACAGGCAATGGACTTGTAGCACAGCTCTGAAAGCTTGATTCGCACTTCTTCTGCAGCAACCGCATTGAAGCCGTTGCCAACAACAGTCCAATAGCGACGAGCAGGTGCGAATTGGCGCGCAGCCTCGGCTATTTGTGGGCGAAGCGCCAACACTTGAAACATGGCATCTGGAATTGTGCGCAATGCCGTAAGCAATTGATGACGCTCGTCATTAGTTCCGGTTCCGAGTGCGGCAGAAATTGCACAAGACAACAAAGCACCTGCAGCAACTTGTGAATAGAAGGCCTTCGTGCTGGCAACACTCATTTCCACATCGCGACCGTCTGAAGTGAACAACACACCATCGGCTTTTGCCGAGAGTTCACTGCCACGACGGTTCACGATGGCAAGAACAGATGCACCGCGAGTACGCGCCAAGTCAACTGTGCGATTGGTATCAGTTGTCGTTCCGCTTTGGCTAATGGCAATGATCAGCGTGTCGGTCATGTCAAGTTGCAACTGGAAACCCGACAACTCGGTTGCTGGCAATGCATCAACTTGCACGCGGTGGTCCACCATGGTGCGCAACAACTGCGCCAGGCTGCGACCAGCGATGGCTGCTGTTCCTTGACCAATTACGCGAATGCGCGTGAAGGTTCCGGCCGTGAGTTTGGCCCGAATATCGTCTGGCAACACGGTGGTGTCAAGCGTTGCCTCAAGTTGTCCGTTGCGCTCGGAAATTTTCCCGCGCAAGGTCTTGCGAAAGCTCAGCGGTGATTCTGCAATTTCTTTTGACAAGAAGTGCTTGTGCTCACCGCGATCGATGTCCCTGGTGGTCACTTCGGCAACGTAAACATTGCTTTCTTCAAGTGGAATTGATGTTCCGTCATAGGCAAGCATGCGCATGCCGGCAAGCGTTCCCGCATTGTCTCCGTTAAGCGCAATGACCTGGCCACGACTTGATGGGTTATTCGCATCGGCAAGTGACTCGCCGTCCATACGCACGTAGTGCAAGGTCTCTTCGACAACGCCATACGGCTCGCTGGCCACGATGAAACGATCTTCAGCAATTCCGACATACAAACCTTGACCACTTCCACGAAGCGCCAGCATCATCGAGTTCGGTTCGTCGGCACTGGCAACAGCAATTGCCACACTGCCTTCAAACTCAGCAACAGTTTCTCTAAACGAGTCCACGAACGTCATTCCCGCTGCGTTCTTACGCGAGACAACAGTTGGAATGACTTTTGCATCAGTAGTAATTGGCTCAGCTATATGCAACCCATTGCGAACTTTGATGTCTGCATGGTTATCTACGTCGCCGTTTAGTGCTGCAAGCATGTATGGCGCAGCCGAATTGCCACCCACTTCTTCGCTGTTCACTGGGTGTGCATTTGGTTCAGAAATGATGCCCACACTTGCCCAGCGCGTGTGCCCAAGAATCGACACTCGCGCACCTGGCTGATCTACGAGCAATCGCAACAACGCATCATTGGCAACCGTTGTGCGCATTGCGCGAGTGTTGTCACCAAGTTCGCCAATTTCTGCTGCTGCCTTATACACAAATGACCATGCGCGATTACCCGCACCTACGCGCACGGAGCCGTTTGTGAACAGTGCATCGTCAAGACGTCCTGCAAGCAACGGAGCAACTCGCTTATCGGTTGCATCTAAGCCATGGCCCCACACCAATACGTTCACTCCAGCAGAGTCGCGACCACGAACTTCCATGCGATCAAGTGCTGAAAATGCCTGCTGAATAGATAGGTAGGCATTGCGAGCACTCGCGCTTGCATCTTTGCCTGCCAAATCGCCAACAGCCTTTGCTGTGCGTAAGCGATCATTGCGTAACGACCAGGTGGCATCGCGAAGTGCGATGAGTTCGTTGCTGCGTCGTTCAACTTCGCGTGTCGGCAACCCAGATTCCGACTCCAACTGAAGCTCTGCCGCAGCAGCAAGTGCATCCAGTTGATCTACGCGCGAGACCAAGCCAGTAACGAGTGCAACGTTGTCGATCAAGGTTCCAAGGCCAGATTCACCGCGCAACGACGCGTCTGCTTCGCCTACTAAGCGCCCAGATTCAGCGATGCTTCCGGTTGCGCCAGCCGCAATTGCTCTGTCCAGGGCATCCAGAATGTCGGCGGCAAGTGGCAATGGTCTTGCCGAGGGCCGCGACACTACGCAGATGATGCCGCACATGGTTACTAGGTTACCGAACCCCGCCGAAGCGCTGCGATGCAACCTCAGCAAGCCCTTGTGCCACAGCGTCTGCAGTTTCTTGGCTTTCGGCTTCCACCATCACGCGAACAACAGGCTCAGTTCCACTTGCGCGCAACAGCACACGGCCCACTCCATTCAATTGCTGCGTCGCTTGAGCAATTTCAGATGCAAGTTGCTCAGCTGGGTTGTTCACCACTTGCGCAACACGAATGTTGATCAATGTCTGTGGAAGCGACGTCATTGCATTGCGTGCAAGTGTTGCCAGCGGCTTGGCTTCTCGTCGAACTAAATCAACAAGCATTGCCCCAGCAAGCAGACCATCTCCGGTTGTTGCATGATCGCGATAAATAATGTGACCGCTTTGCTCTCCGCCCAACACCAATCCGTGTTCGTCGAAGGCAACAAGAATGTTTCTGTCACCAACTGGTGTGGTGATTACGTTGATTCCCGCTTTGTCCATTGCTTGATGAAAACCCGCGTTCGTCATCACCGTTACCGCAACCGAATTTGACTTCAGTTTTCCACGCTTATGCAAGTCAACTGCAGCAAGTGCAATGAGGTGATCGCCATCCACAACGTCGCCAATATGGTCAACCGCAATTACGCGGTCTCCGTCGCCATCAAAGGCAAGACCTAAATCAGCTTTGTGCAAGCGAACTGCCTCACTCACTACTTCTGGATGTGTTGCACCACATGAGTCGTTGATGTTTTTCCCATTTGGTCGATCGTTCAACACAATGACCGTTGCGCCAAGTCGCGCAAATACCTCAGGCGCAACATCGCTCATTGCGCCATTGGCACAATCCAATACCACGCGAATGTTGGCAAAAGCCAAAACGGGAAATAGCCCAACGATGTGGGATGCATACTCGCCGATCAAATCAACTTGTGTTGCTGAAGCAGAAGGCACTGTTGCCGAACCAGTCATGTGCGATTCAATTGCATCTTGCTGCGCATCGCTTAACTTCACGCCACCATTTGCGAACAGCTTTACGCCATTGTCTACATACGGGTTATGTGATGCCGTAATTGCCGCGCTGGCACAGCCTCGTTTTGCTGCCAAATACGCAATTGCCGGTGTTGGGGCTACACCAAGCAATTCAACCGATACTCCACCAGCAAGCAATCCGTTGGCGAGTGCGGTCTCTAATTGTTTTCCAGATTCGCGAGTATCACGACCAACCAAAACTTTGGTTACGCCAAGTTCACGCGCAGCAACCATCCCAAGTTCTGCAACATATTGCTCGGTAAGTTCAGTGAAGGCGACTCCACGAACACCGTCGGTGCCAAATCGAAGCATCGTTTACACACACATCCGCGCGAAGAACATCGCGCGAACCAACGAGTGATTAACGCTTCGTGTACTGAGGCGCCTTGCGCGCCTTCTTGAGGCCGTACTTCTTGCTTTCCTTTTTGCGCGAGTCGCGAGTAAGCAATCCAGCCTTGCGAAGCACTGAGCGCTTCTCTTCATCAAGTTCAAGAATTGAGCGAGCAATTGCCATGCGCAACGCGCCGGCTTGGCCAGCGATTCCGCCACCCTGAATGTCACAGTCAACGTCATATGTCGTTTCTGCTTCTACAACGCGAAATGCTTCGGTTGCTGCAGCACGCTGCAATGCGTTTGGAAAGTAATCTTCAAACTCGCGTCCGTTGATTACTACTTTGCCAGTGCCTGGACGCAAACGCACGCGTGCGACTGCTTCCTTACGACGACCGGTTGTCTGTGTCAGTGGCTTTGTTCCCACGGTTGCTCCTCTATTCGATCTTTGTTAATCAGCGCGCTTTTGCGTGCGGGATATTCAAAACTTTTGGTGACTGTGCTTCATGACCGTGTTCTGGTCCTGCATGAACCTTCAACTTCTTAATCATTTGACGACCAAGTGGTCCTTTAGGCAACATGCCACGAATGGTGCGACGAATTGCGTCTTCTGGCTTACGGCTCAACAAGTTGCCGTACGTCTGTGAGCGCAAACCGCCTGGGTAACCGCTGTAGTCGTGAACGAGCTCTTTGTCTGCCTTGCCCTTGGTGAGAACAATCTTTGATGCATTGACGATGACAACATGGTCACCGGTGTCCATGTGCATGGAGAACATTGGCTTGTGCTTACCGCGCAAAATTGATGCAACTTCTGTGCACATGCGACCAAGGACCAAACCGTCGGCATCAACAACATGCCACTCGCGTTTAACTTCACTTGCTTTTGGACTGTACGTGCGCATCATAAAAAACTACTTTCGAAAACTGAGGACTTGGCCGAAAACTCAACCAAACGCTGCCCCTATGGACCGTTTCAGGATAGGGGTCGCGAGGGCCTAATCACAATCGGCTGGGTAGCCAACTTCCCACAAAATCAAGCCCTGCGGGGGTGCCACGGGTGCTGCTTGTGCCCTGTCGCCAGACACGATGAGCCCGCGCATATCGCTAGGTGGACGCTTGCCGAGGCCAATGTCGATGAAGGTGCCCACCAGGGCACGGACCATTTGATGGCAAAACGCATTGGCCCGAATATCGAACCTCAGCACTCCATCGCCAAGATCGCGCCATTCCGCATTCATCACATGTCGGCGCATGGAGTGCTCAAAGGTGTCATTTTCGTCAGCGGGCTTCGGCTTTCGGCAGAACGCCGAGAAATCGTGCTCGCCAATCACCGCATCTGATGCGAGCTGCATCGATCGAAGCTTGAGTGGCTTAATGACATGCCAGGCCGAGTCGACCATAAACGGGTTTGGTGTTTCCGTGTTCAACACCGTGTAGCGATACGAGCGCCACAGCGCCGTATACCGCGCATGAAAGTCAGGCTTTGTCCACACTGCTTCACGCACTGCAATCGATGGACCGCACAACGAATTCAACTGCTTCATGAGCACGGGCAAATTCACACGCTCTGGTAAATCTGCGCCAATCATTTGTCCCCACGCATGCACACCTGCATCGGTGCGACCTGCAGGAATGATTTTTACTTCTTCTTGCAAAATTTGTGCGAGAGCACTTTCAATCGTGGACGCGACAGTGTCAACTCCAGGATTAGTGGCGAAGCCATGAAATTGATCGCCCTTGTAGGCGATCGTCATGCGTGCTCGACGCATGGCCATGATGAATCAGACGAGTTCGATGCGCGCCATTGGTGCATTGTCACCATGGCGTGGACCAAGCTTGAGCACGCGGGTGTATCCACCATTGCGGCCGGTGTAGCGAGGTGCAACAACGTTGACCAACTTGTTGGTCATTTCCTTGTCATTCAAGTACGACTGGATCTGACGAATGCGGTGAATGCGCATTGGGCCTTCGCCCTGCGCCTTAATTGCTTTCGTGATCAACTTCTCCGCGATTGGGCGAAGTGCCTTGGCCTTGCCTTCGGTGGTCACAATGCCTTCTGCAGCAAAAAGTGATGCAGCGAGGTTCGCCATCAACAACTTTTGATGGTGTGGGCTATGTCCGAAGCTTCGGGCGCGTCTTGGGGTTGCTGGCATGTCTCATCGTCTCCTATGAAGTGGTGCGTATTGGTGCGCTATCAGATGCGCAGTGACAATCCGCGTTCGTCGAGCTTCAACTTGATTTCATCCAACGACTTCTGACCGAAGTTGGTGATGTTCAATAGATCTTCTTCACTGCGCAGCAACAATTCGCCAACAGTGTTCACCTGTGCACGCTTCAAGCAGTTACGAGGACGCTCGCTCAAGTCGAGGTCTTCAATGCTCAAGTCGAGGTCTGGCGAACCAGCACCCGTGCCTGCAAGCTCACCAAGTTCGAGTGCCATTGGAGCATCGCTCATGGTTGCTACAAGGTCGACCAATGAACGAAGTGTTGCGCCTGCTGATGCAAGTGCTTCGCGTGGCTCAATGGTTCCATCGGTTTCGATGTCGATGATGATCTTGTCGTAGTTGGTTGACTGCTCAACACGTGTTGGCTCTACGAGGTAGGTGCAACGACGTACTGGTGAGAAAATTGCGTCGATTGGAATGATGCCAATCACCTTGCGGGTGTCGCGATCGCTTGATGCGTATCCTTTGCCGCGCTCGATGGTGAGGTCTACAACCAAACGGCCCTTTGCCGACAATGTGGCAATGTGCTGTGACTTGTTGAGAATTTCAACACCGGTTGGGCACACGATGTCTGCTGCAGTGATGTCTGCTGGGCCCTTCACATCAAGTGTGATGACCACTGCTTCGTCACCCTCAGAGACAACAACAATGTCCTTCAGGTTCAAAATGATTTCGGTGACATCTTCAGTGATGCCTTCGATGACGTCGAACTCGTGAAGAGCTGACTCGAACTTGACCGAGGTAATTGCTGCGCCAGGAATTGACGACAACAACATGCGGCGAAGCGAGTTGCCAATGGTGTGACCAAGGCCCGGCTCGAGTGGACCTACAGAAAACTTCTGACGGTTACCTTCTGGCGAACCGATTGCTTCAACTGATGGGCGCTGAATAACAAGCATTGATTTCTCCTATTGCCAATTCGTTTAGGGGTTACTTCGAGTAAAGCTCAACAATGAGCTGTTCACGTACTGGTACATCGATTTGTTCGCGTGATGGAAGTTCGCGAACAGTGACTTGCTTGCCACCTTCTGCACGATCGATCCAGCCAACCATTTTGTGGTCGAGTGTGTCGATGTTGTGCTGAATAACGATCATGTTTGCGGCCTTTTCCGAAAGCGTGACAACTTGTCCACGACCAACGCTGTATGACGCAATGTTCACGCGCTTGCCGTCGACCAATACAAGGCCGTGGCTTACGAACTGGCGTGCCTGCGGACGGGTGTTTGCCCAGCCTGCGCGGTACACCACGTTGTCCAAGCGACACTCGAGCAAACGGAGCAAGTTTTCACCGGTTGGACCAGCCAAACGTGTTGCTTCTTCGTATGCCTTGCGGAACTGACGCTCGAGTACACCGTAGATGTACTTTGCCTTCTGCTTTTCCTGCAACTGCAAGAGGTATTCACTGCCGGCACCACGACGACGCGTACGGCCGTGTGTTCCTGGTGGGAACGGACGACGCTCAAGAGCCTTTGAGCCCTTGGTGTTTTCGTAAATGTTGACACCGAGACGGCGCGAAATACGCACCTTTGGTCCTGTATAGCGAGCCATGACTTACGGCCTCTTTCGCTTTGGCTGGAGGCAACCGTTGTGTGGAACTGGCGTTACATCTTTAATGCCAGACACTTCGATGCCAAGGTTTTGAATAGAACGCAGTGCGGTATCGCGACCCGAACCCGGGCCCTTTACATGCACTTCAACGCGACGAAGACCTTGTTCCATTGCTGCACGGCCTGCTTTTTCTGCTGCCATTTGTGCTGCGTATGGAGTGGACTTACGCGAACCGGAGAATCCAACGCCGCCAGACGATGCCCATGAAATGACATTGCCTTCAGTGTCGGTGATGGACACGATGGTGTTGTTGAACGAACTCTTAATGTGCACAACGCCGGTCGCAATATTTTTGCGATCGCGCTTGCGCTTGCGGGGTGCTGGTGCCTTTGCCATGATTTACTTCCTCACTGCCATCTTCTTGTTGGCCACAGTCTTCTTCGGACCCTTGCGAGTACGAGCGTTGGTGTGTGTGCGTTGACCACGTACAGGGAGACCCTTGCGGTGACGCGTTCCTTGGTATGAACCAATTTCAATCTTGCGCTTGATGTCGGTTTGCACATCGCGGCGAAGGTCGCCTTCAACCGTGAGGCTTTGTTCGATGTACATACGAATCTTGTTGACTTCAGAGTCGGTGAGATTGCGAACGCGGGTGTCTGGGTTGAGTTCGAGTTCCTTGCACAACTTCTGCGCAGTGGTGTTACCAATGCCGAAAATGTAGGTAAGCGAAATCACCAAACGCTTCTCGCGTGGGATGTCTACTCCTGAAATACGTGCCATCTGATGTTCCTTCTCAGCCTTGACGTTGCTTGTGACGAGGGTTTTCGCAAATCACCATCACGCGACCGTGCCGGCGAATGACCTTGCACTTCTCGCAAATTTTCTTGACGCTTGGTTTAACTTTCACTTCGGCCTCGTGATTGGTGTTCGATTATTGGGTTATGAAATCTATTTATGTCGGTAAGTAATGCGACCTCGTGTGAGGTCATATGGCGTTAGCTCTACTTGGACTTTGTCCCCAGGCAAAATACGGATGTAATTCATTCGCATCTTTCCTGAAATATGAGCTAACACTGTGTGTCCGTTTTCGAGTTCGACGCGAAACATTGCGTTAGGCAGCGACTCTGTAATTGTGCCTTCCAGCACAATTGCATCTTCTTTGTTTTTTGGCAGGGCTTTCTCCTCAAACACACGGACATACGAGCCAGTCGGAAGGAAATCCCTCCAAAAGGCGAAGGGTTATGCTACCGCCGCATTCCCCTGCCCCAAAACCCCAAAACACAAGGAGATGGGTGAATTC
>CANKUF010000017.1 GCA_947486675.1 Acidimicrobiaceae bacterium | reverse complement strand
TTATGCGATTGCCAGCATTGGCTGCACCATTGGACTACTCACCACCGCAATTCTTGGTTCAATCGGCACAAACGGTTTCGCTTCCGGTGTGATCAGCATTGTCATGTACGGATTAGGAATGTCGCTTCTCGTTACCGCACTCACTGTCACGCTTGCTGCAGCGAAAACAGGTATGTCGAAAGTGTTGAAGCAAAGTCTTCGCTACATCGACAAAGTTGCAGCGGGTTTCATTGCCATCACTGGTGCGTATCTCACGTGGTATTGGTATGGCGCAATTAGCGAACGTGAATCGCTTGGCAACATCGTGTCCAATGTGGAGAACTGGCAAAACTCTGTTTCACTATGGCTTCAAGGTCAGGGTGCATCACGCCTCGCACTCATATGCGCATTGGTTATTGGTGCAGCGCTCGTGATTGTTGGACTATCTCGCATCAAGCAACTGTTTCGCAGGTCGCGCCGCTAATGCTTGATGATCTGCTTGCTCACCCGTTGGTTGAAGAGGTCTGCGAATTGCGTGGAACATTCGGCTTTATGGCATTTCATGGTGGCGGTTTAGAAGAAGCAACGGACGTCATTGCTCAACAGGCTGCTCTCGCAACGGGTAGTTCGTATTACGGAATTCATCAACCTGCATCGTTGAAGTGGCATGTTCCTTCGCATCGAATTGATCCACAACATTCAGAAACGTTGTCCAGTTTCATCAATCATGTTGACACCGTGATCACCATTCACGGTTTTGGTCGGCAAGGGTTCTTCACCAGCCTGCTCCTCGGCGGCAGAAACCGTGGCCTAGCAACTCACGTTGCCCAGCATTTGCGCACTTCGTTGCCCGCCTACAACATCGTTGATGATCTCGGCAATATTCCTGCTGACTTAGCAGGACAACACATGGACAACCCGGTTAACCGCGTGCGCAACTACGGGGTACAGATTGAATTACCTCCCCGTGTACGTGGTGCAAGTCCGTTGTGGTGGGACTGGGAAGGTCCACACCTCACGCCACACACTCAATCGTTAATTGATGGACTCGTACGCGCAGTGCATACGTGGAATTCGTCGAACAGTTCTACGGTGCCAATCGCTCAATAGACCACGACGCATCTGGCTGAAGCACGTAGCGAAAGCGGTCATGTAATCGGCTGGGTCGGCCTTGCCAAAATTCAATTTCACTGGGTGCAAGTACCCAACCACCCCAATGCGGTGGTCGCTCTACATCGCGACCTGAAAAACGTTGTTCCGCTTCAGCCAATCGGCTGATCAACTCGTCGCGGCCTGCAATCGGTTGCGACTGTGGTGAGGCCCATGCACCCAATTGAGACTCACGCGGGCGTGATGCAAAGTACTCATCACTTACCTGGTCGGACAGCCTGGTAACTACTCCACGCACTCGCACTTGGCGATGTAAATCCAGCCATCCAAACACCGCCGAAGCTTGTGTGTGTTCAACTAACTGCTTACTCTTGGCGCTGTCGTAGTTGGTATAAAACGCAAAACCTGATTCATCAACTCCGCGTGCCAACACGATGCGCGAGTCTGGCCCACCATCAATACCAATCGTTGACAAAGTCATGGCATTTGGTTCGGCTACGCGCGCTTCTGCCGCTTGGTCGTACCACTGTTGCCATTGCGCAATCGGATTGTTATCTAATTCACCGCGTTCAAGACCTGCAGTTTCATACTGCACTCGTCGGTCGCGAATAGACATAAAAACTATTTCGCTTGAATAACTGTTGTGCCGCGCATATATGGATGCAACACTGCAGGAATTGCAACTGAGCCATCTGCTTGGCGGAAGTTTTCCATAATCGCTGCCCACACGCGCGGAACAGCAAGTGCAGATGCATTCAATGTGTGTGCGAACTCGGTTCCCTTTTGACCTGTCCGCTTCATGCGAATGTCGCCACGGCGCGCCTGATAATCGCTAAACCAACTGATTGAACTGACCTCTAACCACGCATCGCAGCCAGGTGCATACACCTCAATATCGAAACTGCGGTGATGACTTTGACCCATGTCGCCTGTGCAAATTTCGATAATGCGATAGGGCAACCCAAGGTTGGCAATGACGCGCTCTACTCGTGTGATGAGTTCGGTCAACATTGCCGGCGCACCTTCTGGAGTGGCAATCGAAAAAATTTCCACTTTGTCAAACTCGTGACTGCGCAACATGCCGCGTGTATCTCTGCCAGCAGAACCCGCTTCGCGGCGATAGCACGACGAGTGCGCCATGTATCGAATTGGCAAGTCAGCTTCGGCAAGTACTTCACCAGCATGAATGGATGTCAATGGTGCTTCTGCAGTGGGGATACACCACAGGTCGTCTTTGCTCATTGAATACGCATCGTCTGCAAACTTAGGAAGTTGACCAGTAGCAGTCAACGTTGCTGTACTCACGAGCGATGGCGGGCGAATTTCTTCGAATGCGTCTGCATTGCTATCTAGGGCGTATTGACACAGTGCGCGAGCAAGCGTTGCCCCCGCACCACGCTGCATGGTGAACATTGCGCCACTGATCTTTACTGCGCGCTCATTGTCGAGAATGCCAAGTGCTGTCGCTGTGTCCCAGTGAGCAATGCGTTGATGCTCAGGAAACGATGCTGGCAAATTTATTGGTCCCGTAATGGTTGGGTTTTGCGAATCATCAGTTCCCACCACAACATCAGCGTGTGGAATGTTTGGAAGGCGCAGTAATACGTCTTTGAGTTTGGACGTCACCTCATCGGTCTCTGCTGCAAGGGACTGTTCCTTGTCGCCAAGCGACCTGCTCTCAGCCTGCAGACCTTCGGCTGCTTTGTCGTCGCCATTGCGACGAAGCGTTCCGACCTGCTTCGATAACTCATTAACTTGTTGGCGAATTGCGTCACGCTCAGCAGTAATTTCGCGCATTCTGCCGTCGAATCCCAGGGCCTCATCCAGCAACCCAATCAATTCGGGCTTGTTCCGGCGCGCCATCAGCTCTCGAACGGTGTCGGGTTCGCTGCGAAGGTAACGAATGTCAATCACGGTGACACAAGGTTAGCCGTGTGATCCCGTGCCACTGCCCTGCTTTGCGTACTGTTGAACCGTGAGTTCTGCGTTGAATACGTCTACGAGTGTTGGCCTTTCGGTTTCGCAACTCGTCATCAACTACGGCAATGTCACCGCCGTAGACCACGTTTCATTCACTGCTCAACCTGGCCGCGTCACCGTCATCCTCGGGCCCAATGGCGCCGGCAAGACCTCCACAATCGAAGCCTGCGAAGGCTTTCTTGCGCCAACAGCAGGCTCAGTTCAGGTGCTCGGTCTTAATCCATATTTGCAACGCAAACAGCTGAATCGGCAAATGGGAATCATGCTGCAAGAAGGCGGTATCTATCCATCTGCACGTGTTGGAGAATTGGTACGGCAGTATTGCGCACTGTATGGAAATGGTGTCGATGCTGATGCGCTCATTTCACGCGTAGGGCTTCAATCTGTAGCCTCCACTACCTATCGCAGGTTGTCTGGTGGCGAGAAGCAACGCCTGTCGTTAGCACTGGCACTTGCTGCTCGTCCCCAAGTTGTTTTCCTCGATGAACCAACTTCTGGGATTGATGTGAATGGTCGAGACCTTGTTCGCCTACTCATTCGAGAATTACGCGACGGTGGTTGCTGCGTCATTGTTGCAACACACGAACTTGACGAAGCAGAGCGCATTGCTGATGACGTGCTCATTTTCCATCGCGGCAACATCGTTGCCTCCGGCACATTGGATGAACTGCGTTCTGGGCGTGAAGAAATTCGTTTTAGGTCGAATTCACATGTTGACGTCCATTCACTTTCAACAACGCTTGGATTGCCAGTAGAACAAACTCGACTGCATGAATTCACAGTTGCCGGTACGAGCGATGCTCGAGTCATTGTTCAGCTCACCGACTGGGCCAAGGCGAACAACGTTGATATTGGCGACATTGGAGCCGGGTCGCAACGCTTAGACGATGTCTTTAGGCGTCTGACAGCGGAGTCGCAATCATGAAATTGCTGCGCGTTCAATTGGCTTGCGAGCTACGTGTGCTTGCGCGTAATGGTGAGCAGTTGTTGCTCATCCTCGGTATTCCCGTGTTGCTGCTTGCGTTTTTTAGCAATGTAGACATTCTTCCAACGGCTGGTCAGAGCAGTGTCAACTTCTTGCTCCCAGGCATCGTTGCCTTGGCAGTCATGTCGACTGCCATGGTCAGTCTTGGTATTGCCACTGGATTCGAGCGTTCATACCTAGTGCTGAAACGCCTTGGTGCAACTCCTCTTGGGGTTCCAAGGCTGGTGCTGGCAAAGGCACTCTCGGTTCTTGTGGTTGAACTTGTGCAGGTGACTTTGCTTGTTGCACTTGCAGTGTCATTTGGCGCAGATCTCAGCGCGTTCAACATCGCCAAATTGATCGCAGCGATTGCACTTGGAACACTTGCATTTTCTGGCATCGGGTTGTCCCTTGCTGGACGCCTGCGTGGTGAAATCAACCTGGCAGCTCAGAATGCCCTGTATTTAGTGTTGCTCTTGATTGGCGGAATCGTGTTCCCCCTCGACGAGTTTCCAACATGGCTGCATTGGGTGGGCCGAATTTCCCCATCGGGCGCCCTCGCCGATGTGATGCGAGATGTTTTTTCTGGAACGTCTATCCACGGCGCATCATCACTTGTGGTTTTGTTGTGCTGGGCAATTGCTGCACAACTGTGTGCATTCAAGTTATTCCGCTGGAACTAATTACTTCTGCTTGCCCTGGTCCTTGGCTGCATAATTTGCCTCTGCAAAGAAATTCCCAATAAATCTCCTGAAGAAGACCACCACTACAACTGTCCATAGAAAGATTGATCCGCCAAGTTTCATAATCGCGCCTGCAAGCTGCTGATCGGTTGTCACTGACATCCCCCACACACGAACAGCAATGTCGTAGTGCTTGTACACGGCACCCTCGGCAAACGTAAGCCACGCCGAAGGGACCGTGGGCACTATCGACATAAGAAAGAGATAAATCATCTTTCCGCCATACCCCAAGTGACGCGAACGATCAGGACCACAAATTGGGGACCACATCAACAATGCAGATGTCACAACGAGGATGTGTAGCAAATAATGAAGTGGTCCATTTGACACACTTCTGTTCACCATCTGAGGAATATGGGTGATCATGATCACGCAGTTAAACAACACTCCAGCAATTACCGGCTTCGTTAAAAAGTTGATCACTCTGCGTGAACGATCACTGGCAAAAATGAGATCGTAAAGCCACTTCGGTGTCGCAATCAGCATCAGTGCTGGCATGAAATATGAATACAACATGTGCTGGAACATGTGCATCGAATACAAATACTCTTCCGAAATGTCATGCACGGGCCAATCTGAAGCCAGCCACAGCAATAGTGCCCCACCGATGAAAGCCCACAGTTGTTTTCGTGTGATGACCTTGCCATCAGTAACTACGCGGGGCCCAATGACCCGAATTGCATAGATATAACTCGCAACGACCGCGATGACCAACACCCACACTTCAATGTGGAGTTGAAACCTCCACGGATCAGGATTTACGGAAGCGAACATACGTGGTTCGCCATTCACATTTTCAAGTTATGAGAAGAAGTGGAAAGTTGCGAGGAAAATTCCGTACACAGTCATTGCCAAAAACAAACCTGCGTAAAACACCCACGAGAACAGTTTGCTTTCGTACCTGAGGTGCATGAAAAAGCTCACCACAATATAAAACTTCACTGCCATCATGATTAAAAGAGATGGCAAGAACAATGCGCCGAGATCGATGTAGTAGGTGGCTACTTCGAGCGCGGTAATCGCAGCAAGGATTGCAGCTATGCGAACATAACCCGCATTCGACATGCCGTGTTCTGTTGTTGTATGAATTTCAGTTGTCATGATCAGGCCGGGATGAGGTAGATGAGTGTGAAAATGATGATCCAAACAACGTCCACGAAGTGCCAATACAGGCCGATCATTTCTACTGTTTCGGACTTGCTACCAGGCACTTTTGAACGCTTCATAATGCCAACGATGGACATCAGCATGATGATTCCTACGGTGACGTGAACTCCGTGAAAGCCAGTGAGCACGTAGAAGCTTGACGAGAAGAGACTGGTTGTGAAGCCCATTCCCTCGTTGTAAAACGCCGTGAATTCATAGACCTGACCGCCAACGAAAGTGGCTCCAAGAAGAGCCGTAATCGTGGTCCACAGGTAGGTGTTGCGATCATCACCCTTGTGTGCCGCTGACACAGCAAGCACCATGGTGAGTGAACTCATCAACAAAACGAAGCTACTGACCGAAGTGAACGGAATATCAAATACTTGTGAAGGACGTGGACCTTCACCCACGCGACCGCGATACAGCATGTAGGTCGAAATCAGACCACCAAACAGCAAGCACTCTGAACCAAGGAACAACCACATGCCCAGCTTGTTGTTCGACAAACCAGTGCTCGTATGTGCCCCGCCATGCGAATCTGCGTGGCTATCTGCTGTCAATACCGCGTGCTCAGCCAACGTGAACCACATCCTTTGTTGTTGCCGGTGGGTCGAAATCGTCATCAGGTGCTGTGGATGGTTCAATGGCCCATCCGTAGCAACCGAACAACACAATCACACCACCAAAAATTGCGATTGGAATGGAATAGATCATGCCAAATGCAATGACCGGCAAGCCGGCAGCAAGAACGATTGGCCAATACGAAGGTGACGGCATGTGAATGTGCGCATCAGCGTTGTCTTCAAGCTCTTTCAAAACTTGTTCTGCAGTTTTTACTTTCACCATCTGACCATTTGCATCTTCTTCATACTTGCGGTGGAAGAATTCGTCAAGGTGCGAAATCGTAGGAATGCTGTCGAAGTTGTGTTCCTTCGGCGGGTTCGTTGTCATCCACTCCAAACTGCGAGCATCCCACGGGTCGAGTGGTGAAACCTTGCCGTTGCGGGCGGTGATCACGATGTTGATAAGGAACAACAACACGCCGGTGGTAAGCACGAGTGAACCGATCGAAGCAAACATGTTCCAGAAGCCAAAGTTAAAGAAGCCTTCACCCGCACGTGCTTCTGTCCACTGGTACATACGACGTGGCTGACCTTGCAATCCAAGAATGTGCATCGGTCCGAACGTCATGTTCATACCAATCACCATCATCCAGAAGTTCCAGGTACCCAATTTTTCATTCAGCAACTTGCCAAACACTTTTGGCCACCAGTAATAGAAGCCAGAGAACAAACCAAAGATCGCTCCACCAAATAGTACGTAGTGGAAGTGCGCAACGATGTAGTACGTGTCAGTTTGTTGTGTGTCCGATGGGGCAACTGAGTGCGTCACTCCGGACAATCCACCAATGGTGAACAACACAATGAGACCAACGGCGAACTTCATGGCAACCGTGAACTGGAGTTTGCCGCCCCAAATCGTCATCGTCCAGTTGACGATCTTCACACCTGTCGGCACAGCGATCGCCATTGTTGAAATGGAGAACACCGCAACAGATACTGGTCCGAGTCCGGAAGCGAACATGTGGTGAGCCCACACACCCCAACCCACGAATCCGATTGCTGCACCCGAGAACACCACAAACGGATAACCGAATAGCGGTTTGCGAGAAAACACTGGCAACACTTCAGAAATAACACCGAAGCTAGGCAAGATCAAGATGTACACCTCAGGGTGTCCGAAAATCCAGAACAAGTGCTGCCAGAGCAATGGGTCTGCGCCCGCAGAAACGTCGAAGAAAGTTGCACCGAAGTTGCGCTGGAATGAAAGCAAGAACAACGCAACGGTAATAACCGGCACTGCAAACAAGAGGAGGAACTGCACCACCAACTGCATCCATGTGAAGATTGGCATGCGCATCAACTTCATTCCGGGTGCGCGCATGTTGAGCACGGTGGTAATGAGGTTTACTGCGCCAGCAAGTGATGCGATACCGGTGATCTGAAGTCCAAGCGCCCAGAAGTCAACTCCGTGACTTGGTGAGAAAACTGGACCAGAGTTCGGTGCATACATGAACCATCCACCATCTGCTGCTCCACCAAGGAACCACGCCAGGTTCAGAAATATTCCACCAAACAGAAACGCCCAGAAACTGAATGCGTTAATGCGAGGGAACGCCACGTCGCGAGCACCAATTTGTAATGGAATGAAATAGTTTGCAAGACCTGCCGCCATTGGCATAACGAATAAGAACACCATTGTTGTGGCGTGCATGGTGAACATTTGGTTGTACAAATCTGCATTCAAAATCTTGCCGTTTGGCGCAGCAAGTTGCAGTCGAATAAGAACCGCTTCGAGTCCTCCAACGATGAAGAAGAACAGAGCTGCAGCAGAATACATAATGCCGAGCTTTTTGTGGTCCACCGTGAACAACCACGACTTCCAACCAGTTGATGCAACTGGTCGCTTTAGTGCACCCAGCGACGTGCTCGGTGTTGCAACTGCAGCGACTTCGCTAGCTGAGGTAGGACGCTCGATATTGGTCATGATTCTCCCTAATTACTTCAGCGTCAACAGGTAGGCAACAAGTTTTTCAATATCGGCTTCTGTGAGTCCGAGGTTTGGCATACCGCGGTACTTGCCACCAGTACTGGTCAACAGTGCTGGGTTTGCATACATCGGCTTCATTTCTGGAGCATTGCGCAACCAGCCACGCAAATCTTTCTGATTTAAACATTCTTCGCTCACGCCACTCAGGTATTTGGCACCGAACGACTCGGATTCCGCACCCCATACATCTTCGCGGCACGACTTATTGAGCAAATCAAATGTTGCACCTGCAAAGGTGTTGCGGCTCATGAGGTGCGACAAGTTTGGTGCAGCACCTGAAACCATGTTTTCATCTGGGGCTGCAATTACGGGAGTTCCATCTGCACGCTTCATGCCGTTCACTTGGTGGCAACGCACACACTGATTCATAAACACTGTTTCGCCTTCTTTGGCAATTGTGTTTTCAGCAGGCGATGCATACGGCTTCAATTGGTTTGCCACCCACTTCGCAAAATCGGCTTTGCTCAGCGCAACAGCTTCCATTCGCATGTTGGCGTGTGAGAGTCCGCAGAATTCGGTGCACTGACCCGCATAAATTCCAGGCTTGTCTGCTTCAATTCGATTGAGGTGCACACGTCCAGGAACTGCATCACGTTTTCC
>CANKUF010000016.1 GCA_947486675.1 Acidimicrobiaceae bacterium | reverse complement strand
ATCTGAAGCCAGCCACAGCAATAGTGCCCCACCGATGAAAGCCCACAGTTGTTTTCGTGTGATGACCTTGCCATCAGTAACTACGCGGGGCCCAATGACTCGAATTGCATAGATATAACTCGCAACGACCGCGATGACCAACACCCACACTTCAATGTGGAGTTGGAACCTCCACGGATCTGGATTTATCGATGCGAACATACGTGGTTCGCCAATCTTGATTTCAGATTAAGAGAAAAAGTGGAAGGTTGCGAGAAAAATTCCATACACAACGATCGCCAAAAACAAACCTGTGTAGAAGACCCACGAGAACATCTTGCTTTCGTACCTGAGGTGCATGAAAAAACTCACCACAATGTAAAACTTCACTGCCATCATGATTAACAGCGATGGCAAGAACAAGGCGCCGAGATCGACATAGTAGGTAGCTACTTCAAGCGCTGTAATTGCAGCAAGAATTGCGGCAATGCGCACGTAACCCGCATTTGACATGCCGTGGTCAGTTGTTGAATGAGTTTCAGTTGTCATGATTACGCCGGGATGAGATAGATGAGTGTGAAAATAATGATCCAAACGACGTCCACGAAGTGCCAATACAGGCCGATCATTTCGACTGTTTCGGACTTGCTGCCAGGCACTTTAGAACGCTTCATAATGCCAACAATGGACATCAACATAATGACTCCTACGGTGACGTGTACTCCGTGAAAGCCGGTGAGTACGTAGAAGCTTGACGAGAAGAGGCTGGTGGTGAATCCCATTCCTTCGTTGTAGAACGCAGTGAATTCATACACCTGACCGCCAACGAACGTAGCTCCAAGAATCGCAGTAACCGTGGTCCATAGGTAGGTGTTTCGATCGTCACCCTTGTGCGCTGCTGACACAGCAAGCACCATGGTGAGTGAGCTCATCAACAATACGAAGCTGCTGACCGAGGTAAACGGAATATCAAATACTTGCGAAGGACGAGGGCCTTCGCCAACGCGACCGCGATACAACATGTACGTCGATATCAAACCGCCGAACAATAGGCACTCGGAACCAAGGAACAACCACATGCCCAACTTGTTGTTGGACAAGCCCGTGCTTGTATGTGCCGCGCCGTCCGTTTCCGTATGACTATCTGTTGTCATTACTGCGTGCTCAGCCAACGTGAACCACATCCTTTGTTGTTGCAGGTGGATCAAAATCATCATCTGGCGCAGTTGATGGTTCAATCGACCATCCGTAACAACCGAACAACACAATCACACCACCAATAATTGCGATTGGAATGGAATAGATCACGCCGAAAGAAATAACTGGCAGGCCAGCAGCGAGAAAGATTGGCCAGTACGACGGCGACGGCATATGAATGTGCGCATCAGCATTGTCTTCGAGTTCCTTCATGACTTGTTCTGCTGTCTTCACCTTCACCATTTGACCACTGGCGTCTTCTTGGTACTTGCGGTGGAAGAACTCGTCAAGGTGTGAAATGGTCGGGATGCTGTCGAAGTTGTGTTCCTTCGGAGGGTTCGATGTCATCCACTCGAGGCTGCGCGCATCCCACGGGTCTAGTGGAGCAACCTTGCCATTACGGGCAGTGATGACGATGTTGATGAGGAAGAGCAAAATACCGATGGAGAGCACAATCGACCCGATTGAAGCAAACATGTTCCAGAAGCCAAAGTTAAAGAGGCCTTCACCCGCACGAGCTTCTGTCCACTGGTACATACGACGCGGTTGGCCTTGCAAGCCAAGAATGTGCATCGGTCCGAACGTCATGTTCATACCAATCACCATCAACCAGAAGTTCCAGGTGCCCAATTTTTCATTGAGCAATTTGCCAAACACTTTCGGCCACCAGTAATAAAAGCCCGAGAACAACCCAAATACCGCACCACCAAACAACACGTAGTGGAAGTGGGCAACGATGTAATACGTATCGGTCTGTTGTGTGTCAGATGGAGCAACCGAGTGCGTTACTCCGGACAATCCGCCAATGGTGAACAACACGATGAGTCCAACTGCAAATTTCATCGCTGCGGTGAACTCGAGTTTTCCTCCCCACAGAGTCATCGTCCAGTTAACGATTTTTACTCCGGTAGGTACCGCAATTGCCATTGTTGAAATGGAGAAGACCGCAACTGAAACTGGGCCGAGTCCAGAGGCGAACATGTGGTGAGCCCACACACCCCAACCCACGAAACCAATTGCTGCGCCCGAAAACACCACGAACGGATAACCGAATAGCGGTTTACGAGAGAACACCGGAAGTACTTCGGAAATAACACCGAAACTAGGCAAGATCAAGATGTACACCTCTGGGTGTCCGAAAATCCAGAACAAGTGCTGCCAGAGCAATGGGTCTGCGCCGGCGGAAACATCAAAGAACGTGGCGCCGAAGTTGCGTTGGAACGACAACAAGAACAACGCAACGGTGATTACTGGAACCGCAAACAACAGCAGAAACTGCACAACCAGCTGCATCCAGGTGAAGATCGGCATGCGCATGAGCTTCATTCCAGGGGCGCGCATGTTGAGCACAGTGGTAATGAGGTTTACCGCACCAGCGAGTGAAGCGATACCAGTGATCTGCAGTCCTAGAACCCAAAAGTCAATTCCGTGACTCGGCGAGAAGACTGGTCCCGAGTTCGGTGCATACATAAACCAACCACCATCGGCTGCTCCACCAAGGAACCACGACAAGTTCAGGAAGAGTCCACCGAAAAGAAACGCCCAGAAGCTGAATGCGTTGATGCGTGGGAACGCAACGTCACGCGCACCAATTTGCAATGGAATGAAATAGTTAGCAAGACCTGCAGCCATTGGCATGACGAACAAGAACACCATGGTTGTGGCGTGCATGGTGAACATTTGGTTGTACAAATCTGCATTCAAGATCTTGCCGTTTGGCGCAGCAAGTTGCAGACGAATGAGCACCGCTTCAAGTCCGCCAACGATAAAGAAGAACAACGCTGCAGCCGAATACATGATGCCAAGTTTTTTGTGGTCAACCGTGAACAACCACGACTTCCAACCCGTTGTTGCAACTGGTCGCTTCAGTGCGCCAAGCGACGAGCTTGGTGTCGCAACCGAAAACACTTCAGTGCTGGTTATCGAACGCTCAATGATGGCCATGATTCTCCCTAGTTATTTCAGCGTCAACAAGTAGGCGACAAGTTTTTCAATGTCGGATTCTGTCAGTCCAAGATTTGGCATACCGCGGTATTTGCCACCAGAACTGGTCAACAGTGCTGGGTTTGCATACATCGGTTTCATCGCTGGCGCATTGCGCAACCAGCCGCGTAAGTCGGTTTGATTCAGGCAATCCTCGCTGACACCACCGAGATACTTTGCACCGAACGATTCTGATTCTGCGCCCCACACGTCTTCGCGGCACGACTTATTCAATAAATCAAATGTTGCACCAGCAAAAGTATTGCGACTCATGAGATGCGACAAGTTTGGTGCAGCACCCGAAACCATGTTTTCATCTGGAGCTGCGATTACTGGCGTTCCGTCAGCGCGCTTCATACCGTTTACTTGGTGGCATCGAATGCACTGGTTCATAAACACTGTTTCGCCTTCTTTGGCCAATGTGTTTTCGGCAGGCGACGCATATGGCTTCAACTGATTGGCTACCCACTTCGCGAAATCAGCTTTACTCAGCGCAACAGCTTCCATTCGCATGTTGGCATGTGAGAGTCCGCAGAATTCGGTGCACTGACCCGCATAAATTCCAGGCTTATCTGCTTCAATTCGATTCAGGTGAACGCGACCCGGAACAGCATCGCGCTTTCCGTTCAATGCTGGAATCCAGTATGAGTGAATGACGTCGCGACTGGTTTGACGCAATAACACTTTGGTTCCGGCAGGAATGACTAATTGACCCGAAGTGATGATCGGCTGCGTAATTCCGTACTCGTTCTGCACTGGATAGTCGTATTCCCACCACCACTGTTGGCCGGTGACGTTAATAATCATTTCGGTGTCACTGGTCTTGGCAAGGTCGAACACGGTGCGGAAAGTAAACACTCCGACCACAGTCAAAATAAGTGCTGGAATAATTGTCAAGGTAATTTCCAACGCAGGATTTCCGTGCGATTGATGAGGAATTGGTTGCCCTTTGTCACGGAACTTAAAGACAGCGATAATCACCACGACCGTAACGAAGACCCCAATAATTCCAGCAACAGCAAACACTGGCTTCTGGAGATCGTCAATAATTTTGGCGTTCGGACCCTTTGGTTGGAACGTGTCTTGGGGTGCATTCGTTGCACAGCCCGCAAGGAACATGGTGCCTGCAAGACCAGCTATTGATCCAACTACTCGACGACGCATGCCCGCAAGCCTATTGACGGCTGTGGTTCCATGATCAGTTGTGTTTTGGTGTCTCACGGCACAATCACCTCAATGCTTTGTCCAGTAAGTCCAGGAACGGTCAGCGTGAACGGCTTTCCAGCTTCTGCCGGCTTAGGGATATTCAAGGTCAGCATTTGCTCTGACCCTTGAGGAATGAGCTGGGTGCACTGCACCACATCTTCCTTCACGTCAGTGGTAACCATCTTGCTGCCCAAACTTGCCACCAAGCGATATTCTCCGTCGCTCATATTTCGGAACACGATGTTTGTTGCATTGGATCGCGGGATGGTGATCGTTTTCTGATCGCCTGCGATTCCCTGCACAGAGGCAACGAGTTTTCCATCAATGAGATCGATGTGGGTATCGACGCTCGATGTTGCCGACACACCTTCTAGAGGAAGTTTGTCAAAGTATTTGGACTTCTCAGCACCACATTCTTGATGCATGTAGTGGCCCTCTTCTTTTGCGTGAACAAGTTCTTCACGAATTCCCACACCTGCGCCAGCAATACCTGCAGCAACTATTCCCAAAGCACCAACAACACAGATTCCAATAACCAGACCGCGTTTCAGGCTCGGGCGAACAGAGAACAACACGCCAACTGCAAGTACAAGCGACCCAAGAACAATAAAGGCAATTGCGCCAACGCTCTTATCAATAGCAAGTGTTATTTGAGCAAACGAAATGATGATTACTCCGAGGCCCACCGCTGCAATCACGGGAAACTCGATTGGGTTGAGCAGGCGCTTACGCAACGATGCGTTAAATGCGGCATCACTTGATGCTCGCTCCGACCAACTGAGCACAGCCCATTCGACTATTGCCGCAAGCAACGCAACAATTCCAAACAGTGTCACCACTGGCGATGTGATTGTTCCAACAAGCAACAACGTTGCACCAATTGCACCAATCAACGGCAAAATAGATGCAGTTGGAGCAGCGGTTGATGCAGCAACGCCTTCTTCGTCTTTAGAACCGTCACGGGTTGAAAGGACCAAAGCGGTGAGCAGACCAGTTGCCCCTACAAGACCAAACAATGCAGTGGCGCCAATTGCTGACTCGCCAATTAACAACATATAGATGGCAAACGAAACAGCACCAAGAAAGGTGATCCCGAAGAAGTATTTAGATCCAGTTGAAAACATTGCGCTACCTATTTCTGCACGTACACGACGAACCACAACGCGGTGAACGCTGTGGTGAGGAAGTACCAATACATGGCATGTGCAGTGACCACTGCGCGATCTGCAACTCGGCCACCCAACACGCGGAACGCTGCTACAAACGAGAACGCAACACCCGTGCAAATGAGCGCAAGCATGGTTCCGGTAATTGCATAAAACATGGTTTGATAAGCGCCGTCAGCAAGCACTGCGCCCATCTGCTTATAAATCGCTACTTGTGCGTTGATAGCAGCAACGCCAATCAATCCAGTGATGAACAATGCAAGCGTGGTGTGCTGTGCATCTTTGCGTGCTGCTGAGTACACCGCCCACTGTCCCATAATCGCCGCAATCGCCATGGTGATGGCAAGGGTGTTCGTTGCAACTTCTGGAATCTTCAAATCTGCAGGAAGCCAATCGTGGATCATTTTGTTATTCCTGCCAACGCGCAACGGAGATGCGTCTCGGAACTTGAACCACACAGCCAACATGCCAAACATCAACATGGTGCCCGCAGCAACGACCGAGCCCGTAGCGATGAACAGTGGGTGACGTGCAGCAGTTGCTGGGCCTGCTGGCAACACGCGATCAACTGCGGTGGTCATTGTGTACCCCCATCAATCCAAGGATTTCCTGCAACACGCTCTCCTGTTGTAAAACTTTTTACAGCTACAGCTATCGCTGCAACTACACACACCGCAAACAAAGCGTGTCCAGCTGTCGATACCGCATTCCACAAACTTGCAGGACCCGAATACTCAAAATCTTTTACTGAGTCGGCTTGCTGATCAGCAAAACCAGCGATGTACATCGGAAGCGCTGCCAACACAGTCCCAACAAAACCAAGTGCACCAATTCCAGCAACTGCTTTTGCGGGCAACATGCGACCCCACAAGGTTGGTCCCCAAAACGCAATTGCACTCCAGGCAACCAGCACGGTTCCGTAACTGATGTACACAAGTACACCTTCTTCAAACACGGTTCCAGAGAGGTTCGCGCTTGAAATCAACTGCAGTGCGTTGCCAAGCATTGCAGTGAGAATCATTCCGCCACCAAGAAACGCCGGAATGAATGGTGCGATCAATTTGATTGAATCGGATTTCAAAGCGAACAATGCAAGTGCAAGAACAACGACGACACCAAGAATTGGCAGCAAGTTAAATAGTGCGTAAGGCACGAAGCTTTTTGCCTTGTCGATCAATGAACCCGACCAGGCAAAACCATGCACAGTTTGAGTAACAGAACCGAGAAGTGCTACTGAAATAAGCCCTACACCTACAAACACGCCGCCGCGTAGTGGTTGTTTTCTGCGCGCTACAGCAGGTGCAAGTTCGGCAAGTATTCCAACTGCAGGAATGACGTACAAGAACGTTTGTGGTTGCGACATTGACCAACCCAGCCACTTAATAATGCCCATATTCGCCTCAAAGACACCACGTGTGTAGTGGTGGTCGACTGCAACATAAATCAGTGTTCCCAGTGTTACGGGAAGTGTCAGCACCAAACTTGATGACCCGATCAATGCAGCCCATGAAAACGATGGAACGTCTGCCAAGTCTGTTCCAGCGGTTCGTGCGCTCAGAACAGTTGCAACAACGCTGACCGCAGATGCAAGAAGGCCCAAGATGACGAGTGCAAGACCTAAGAGATACAGGTCGACCATCTGCGCACTTCCGCCACCAGGTCCACCATTACCAATAAGCGAAGCAACAACTAACGCGCTTCCAATTGCCCAGAGATAAAAGCCCAACATGGCATTTCGCGCAAACATGACCGATCGCGATCCAACTTGTGTTGGAGCAATGGCAAGGGACAAGCCGAGCATCAGCGGAACCATGACGCCAAACGATGCAAGTGTCTTCGACGCAGCGAACAACTGCGTCATCATGCCCTCATTGAGTGTCAGTGTTTTGCTGTCGATTCTCTCGAATCCCAGCAGTGACGCAACTCCGACAAATGCGAGAAGCCAGAGTGCAGCTGTACCAATGAAGAGTCGACCGATTCGCTTGTGATCGGTGGTGGTGAGCCAAGCACCCACCGAACCCAGAAAACCGGAGTCGGCAGTGGCCTCGGCACCCAGTGTGGATGGCAGATTGACCGTGGTCATAACGAACTAGACACTAACAATGGCAGGGGCACGAGCCCGACTTCCCTGCTTTGTGCAATTGTTCTTAACGGAGCAGAACGTCCGCGGTCAACGCAACAAAAATTGCCGTGACGTAAGTAATGGAGAAGGTAAAAAGTCGCATTGAACGCTTGGGTGACGGGTCGCTCCCGAGTCGAACTGCCCCGATGACAAAAGCCACTCCAAATACCAACGCTGTAACTCCATAAATCCAACCGAGATCTGCAACAGGAACGAGCACAAGGGTAGAAAAAGTCAAAAGAACGGCATAGGCCGTCATCGACCGAACCGTTTGCTCTAACGAGACCACCACCGGCATCATTGGCACCCCCGCAGCTTTGTAGTCGTCTGCATGTCGAATTGCGAGCGCCCAAAAATGTGGCGGAGTCCATAGAAAAATGACCACGAACAACACGACTGGCGCCCAGCCAAGTGAATTCGTCACTGCGGCCCAACCAACCAGTACGGGCATCGCCCCGGCGGCACCACCAATCACAATGTTTTGTTTACTGGTTCGCTTTAGCCACAGCGAATAGACGAACACGTAAAACAATGTTGCCGACACAGCCAAAATTGCTGCCAGCAAGTTTGCTCCGGCCCACAACACACCAAATGCCACGATTTCTAGTGCAATTGCAAAAATCATTGCTGCTCGCGGGGTTATAGCTCCCGTTACGAGTGGGCGATTTTGCGTACGCACCATGAGCTTGTCGATATCGCGATCGATATACATATTGATTGCATTTGCTCCGCCGGCGGCGAGCGTTCCACCAGCGAGAGTTACCGCCATGAGTTGCAGAGACGGCCACCCCTGCTCGGCAAGCACCATCGTTGGCACCGTTGTGACGAGCAAAAGTTCGACAACCCGCAACTTCATAAGTGCGATGTAGGCGCCAATTCGAGACGTAGGCATAGCGCCGCGGGACTTGTGGCTAAAAAAACGTGATGGAATTACTGGTCGAACATCGAGAGCCACACGCTTAGGCTACGGCGCACAATGTGTGGCTACCAATCGGGGCGCTTCCGCATCTGAGCAAAACACACCATAAATCACGGCAGAATGTCCGTGTGCCAATACACCCTGAGTCAAATACCGACGTCAAACCAATTGAGGTTGTTGACCCAGGCACAGATAACGCGCCCGACACTGACCGCCCATGGATTGTGCTCGTGTGGAACGACCCAATCAATTTGATGTCGTATGTGACTTTGGTCTTACAAAAACTGTTTGGATACAGCCTGGAAAAAGCAACGGAATTAATGCTCGACGTGCACAACAAAGGACGCGCCGTGGTTTCCTCCGGGACACGGGAACATTCCGAGTTTGATGTGTACCGACTTCATGAACACGGATTATGGGCAACGATGCAACGAGAAGACGCCTAGTTGTGGCTCGCAAAAATAAGGGGCCAGTAACACGCATCGATGCAGCGACGTATTCGTTGAATATTGACGCAAGTGATCGAACAACACTGAATGCTCTGCTTGATCAAATGCGAGGCGTATTA
>CANKUF010000015.1 GCA_947486675.1 Acidimicrobiaceae bacterium | reverse complement strand
CATTCATGACCGCCCTTGATAACGCGGCTTTCCCGCTGCAGATGCGCGGAATGAAACGCACTGCGGCTCAAAAGTTGGCGAACGAGATGCTGGAGCAATTCGGTGTTGCCGGTGTTGGGCAGCAAATGGCAACAACGTTGTCGGGAGGTCAAAGTCAACGTGTGGCAATTGTTCGAGCGCTTATTGGCAGGCCCAAAGCGGTCTTGCTCGATGAGCCGCTTTCAGCAATAGACGAAGAGTCGCGTGAAGGCGTGCGGAACCATATTCGCGAGCACCTTGTTCGCCTTGGGGTGAGTGCCATCGTGGTCAGCCACGATCGAACTGAACTCGATCATTTGTGTGCTCGAATCGAGAATTACACTCGGTAAATCATGCAACTCTCACTCGACGATGCAAGTCCGGCATTGTCCAATGTGGTGTTTTGCGTACTCGACTTAGAAACTGCAGGGTCGTCTGCCGAAGTTGGTGGAATCACTGAAATCGGTGCAGTGAAGTATCAAGGCGGGGAAGAGATTGCGCGCTTCAACACGTTGGTGAACCCAGGTTGCGCCATTCCATCGTTCATCGTGATGCTCACGGGCATCACCGACATCATGGTCATGAATTCTCCACCAATTGAAGACGTGCTCGACGACTTGGTCGAATTCATTGGAGACTCGGTGATCGTTGCCCATAACGCGCGATTTGACATGGGGTTTATTCAGTCGTCCCTCGAACGAGATGGCAGACCAAGGCTCACGAACAAAGTTGTTGACACGGTTTCACTCGCTAGGCGACTGGTGCGCAACGAAGTTCCAAACTGCAAACTGTCAACGTTGGCTGAAAGCCTTGGACTCAAGCATCAACCCGCTCACCGTGCGATGAACGATGTTCTGGCAACAGGAGACTTGTTGCACTACCTCATTGAACGTGCCGCAGGCTTTGGGGTGTACGACTTGAATGATCTCATTGCTTTGCCGAAGCTTGGCTCGCATCCGCAGGCAAACAAGTTGAAGTTCACCGAGACATTGCCACGTACTACTGGTGTGTACATGTTTACCGACGCGCAAGGTGAAGTGTTGTACGTGGGTAAAGCCAGCAACTTGCGTTCTCGGGTGCGCAGTTATTTCGGTACGAACGAATCGCGCACGAAGGTTGGTTCGCTACTCAAGCTGATGCAGGGGATTGAGTTCATTCAAACGCCCGACCTGTTGACCGCCGAAGTCTTGGAGTTGCGCATTATCGGCAGGCTTCGTCCGCGCTACAACCATGCGGGAACGCGAACGGCAAAGTATTGCTATGTGCGCTTAACCACGGATGAAGAGTGGCCTCGATTGATGGTGTCGAAGACTCCGTCTGCGAAAGGTCTTTGCATCGGCCCAATTTCGACGCGCAACATGGCAACTGAAGTGGTGGACGCAATTGAGTCGGTCATCCCGCTTCGTCGCTGCACGGTGCGCATGGGTCGTAACTACGTTGCCCCAGAAGGTGCGCCGGTGTGTTCTGCTGCGCGCCTTGGGCTTGCACAATGCCCATGTTCGGGAACGGCCGAGCCAGAGTCCTATGCCAATGCTGTGCAGCAAGCCGCAGATGCGCTTACAGGTAAGAGCAGTTTTGTACGCGATGCATTGACCGAACGAATGAATGCTCACTCCGAGGCTCAGCGGTACGAAGAGGCGGCGTACCTTCGCGACCGCATACAAACCTTTGAGACCGTGTTGCGCAGGCAGAAGCAAGCGGAGAAATTGTGCGGTCAAGGAAAATTCACTGTTTCGTTTGACAACATTGTGTACGAAGTAGACAACGGGGTGCTTGCATCAACCCGTAATGCTGATCAATTATTTATGCCGCTTGCTTCGTTAAGCAAACATGTTCACGAAGCCATCGTTGCGCCGAATGGTGTTCATGATGAACATGGAATGTTAAGAAGTGATGCGATGGATGAAGTGCTCTGCATCGCCAAATTTTTGGAGGCCCAGCAATGACAACTGACAATATGACGCTTGCTCAATTGGTGTTACACAAAGGCGAAGTGGTGTCCGAGTTTTACGGTCCAGAAGTTACGGCGCAAACCACACTCATTTCGTGGTCTATGGCAAAGAGTATGACGCATGCCCTAGTGGGCATCGCGCAAATGGATGGCTTGTTGCACGTTGAAAACAGCAATCTGTTTCCAGAATGGGCCAACGATGAACGTCGCAACATCACACTGCAGCAACTGCTGGAAATGCGCTCGGGTCTTTCGTGGGTGGAGGACTATGTAGATGACGACGTATCCGATGTGATTGACATGTTGTTTGGTTCTGGAAAGGACGACAATGCGGGGTACGCCATTGCGCAGCCACTCGCTGTGGTGCCTGGCGCTGAATGGGTGTATTCATCGGGAACGACAAACATTGTGACGCGGCTGTTAGGCAACGTGCTTGGCGACTCTGCGGGCTCGCACGCAAATATGGAGCACTTCATGCGCACCAGATTTTTCGATGCAATTGGTATGCGAGCAGAACCAAAGTTTGATCCCGCTGGAACGTTTATTGGTTCTTCGTACGTGTATGCAACGGCACGAGAGTTTGCCAAGTTTGGACAGTTATACCTGCAAGACGGTATGCATAACGGGAAGCAAGTTCTGCCCGAGGGCTGGGTGGAGCATGCGCGAGCACAACACGTGTTCGATAGCGATACAGGTTTGGGGTACGGAGCCCATTGGTGGACATTGCCAGGAGAGCGCAACAGCCTTGTTGCCTCGGGCTATGAAGGCCAATACATCATGGTGATCCCGGACCGAGATCTCGTGGTTGTGCGACTTGGCAAAACAGTTGCCGCTCTACGCAATGCTGTTGTTGCCGAATTACGCGAAGTGATTGAACAGTTCCCAGTTACTGGTGGGCAGTAACAGTTTCAGAACGAGATTCCACAACCGACAACATGAGTAATGCTCCGATAACAAATGCGGCGCCAATCACTCGGTTCAGCGACATGGTTTCGTTCAAAATAAGAATTCCACATGCAATTCCAAATACCGGTTCGCTGGTGGTGAAGATGGATGTCATGTTGGTGCCAATGCGCTTCAGGCCCATGAAGAAGGTTGAAGTGGGGAAAACAGTTCCAACAACCGCCAGTGCAACAATGACGAGCCAGCCCTTGGTGGTGTCTGGGTAATCGGGTGTCATTCCGCCCGGAGAAACCAGTGCGTACAAATTGAAACCTAGTGCAGCACCAATATTGACAAACGTGACACCAGTGAACATGTCGGTGTGTTTCAGCGAACGAGAACAGCCAAGCGCATAGAACACGTATGCAAGCGATGAAATGAGAACAAGCACTACCGCGCGCGAGCTACCTCCACCAATTTCACCGGTGGTGATGCCGACACCAACCATGGTGAAGATCAACGCATACACAATGCTCTTCGAAGGTTTCTTCTTGTAGATCAACCATGACGCAAGTACCACCATGACCGGGTTGCAATAGAAAATAACTATGGCAAGGCTCGTGTCAATGTCGCGTATAGCTGTGAAGTACGTGAGCGAACAAATGGTGATGCCAACAAAACCAAGTGAGAGCAGATCGGGTAGTTGTTGCCTGCGTGGCCACGGAGTGTCGCGAACCAGAACTAAGCGCAATATCACCATCATGATGGCCGACATCGTGAATCGGGAAGACAACATACCGAGCGCATTCGCGCCTTCGTCATAGGTGGTTTTTGCCATAAACGGAACCATCGCAAAACATCCGCTGGCGAAAACAATCAAAAACGATCCAAGCAATTTTTGATTTTTTACCACGCTCCGAATCTAGTCCCCGAGCCTTGTTTGGTTATTCTTGGTTGAAAGGGGATGTATGACAAACGAATTGTGGCGTAACAGTGCTCTAGACCTTGCTGAAGGTATTCGCAGTAAAAAGTTTTCCAGTAGGGAAGTGGTTGATGCACATCTTGCTCGAATCGATGAAGTGAACGCCAAGGTCAATGCCCTTATTCATGTAATGGCCGACGAAGCTCGCGCCGGTGCCGATGCTGCCGACAAAGCGCTCGCGCAAGGTGGTCCAGTCGGTCCGTTGCATGGCGTGCCTTACACAGTAAAAATCAACATTGACGTTGCTGGGCAAGCAACGACTCAGGGCATTCCTGCCCTCGCTCAGGCCATTCCAGCCATTGATGCGCCAACTATTGAGCGCATGCGGGCATCTGGGGCAATCATGCTCGGCCGCACCAATATGCCCGACATGGGGTTACGCGTGCACACCGACAGCGCCTTGTACGGACGAACCAAGAACCCTTGGAAGTCAGACCGCACTGCTGGCGGTTCAAGTGGTGGAGAAGGCGCGGCGCTTGCAAGCGGTATGTCGCCACTTGGACTTGGTAATGACATTGGTGGTTCGCTGCGCAACCCTGCTCATTGCTGTGGCATCGCATCCATCATGCCAACCAAAGGTGTTGTGCCCGACGCACAAATGTTTCCAATCGAAGACTTCGGACTCAGTTCCCAACTGATGCTCGGCCAAGGAGTCATGGCACGTCGTATTGCAGATGTGCGAGCAGGTTTGCGAGTAGTTGCTGGTGCGCATGCACGCGACCCAATCAGCGTTCCTGTGGTGCTCGATGAATTTCCAGCAGCAAAGAAAACCCGCGTTGCAGTCATGGCTAATCCTCCAGGTGGAACTACGCATCCAGGTATCGAAGCTGCAGTTCGCAAAGCAGCCGATGCGTTGTCGAATGCTGGTCACGATGTAGTGGAAACGATGCCACCAGATTTCGAACTTGCATGCCAACTGTGGTCGATTCAAATGAGTGGTGAACTGACGCTGCAACTTGAATTACTCAACATGGTGATGGGCGAGGGCGGTCGACAGTTTCTTGAACTCACTCGTGAAGGAATGAACGAGGTTGATTTTGCAGGTTGGGTAGATGCCCAGGTGCAGCGCAACGGTGTCGCACGACGATGGTCATTGTGGTTTCAAGAAAACCCTGTTCTTATTTGTCCAACATGGACAGAGCCAGCATTTGTGTACGACTATGACATCAAAGATGTTGAGAGCGCAATGGGAACATTGCAACAACTACGTGCTGTGTTGCCAGCAAACTTGTTAGGACTTCCTGCAGTGGTGGTGCCGGGCGGAATGGCCGACTCGCTTCCAGTGGGTGTCCAGGTGATCGGGTCTCGCTTCACCGATCTTCACTGCCTTGCAATCGCTGAGCAGATCGAATCGGCGTGTGGTTTAAGCACGCCGATCGATCCGATCAACTGAATTAATTAATTCGTCAGATTACGACGACGTTTTGTGCTTCCTCACCCTTGCGACCAGGTGCAACGTCGAATTCAACGGCTTGACCTTCGAACAAAGACTTGTAGCCTTCGCCCTTGATGTTCGAGAAGTGAACGAAAACATCGTCCCCTCCATCGCGTGAAATAAAGCCGTAGCCCTTCTCTGCATTAAAGAATTTGACGGTACCGCGCATAACTTTTCTCTTTTCGTGAAATGAGGAAGAGCCCTTGTGGCAAATCCGACTTCTAGGTTATGACAAGTTGCGCCTAAACACACTTCATCTCGTCAACTATTTGCCGGCGAGCGCTGCGACTACCGGTGCAAACGCCTCTACGTCTTCACCACCAACGATTACATAGGAAAAGCCCCAACGCTCACGGCGTTCAAGCAAATCGTCGATCAATTTGCTTGGTGGTCCCATTAACGCGAATGGGGTGTTGGCGACCATTGACTCTTCGACGCCCATTCCCTTTGCCAGCCTGGAGATGGCGCCATTGGCATCATCGGTAACGTTCACCAAGAAGGCACGAATGTTCATTTCAATGTCTGTAATGCGGTCACCGGAAGCTTCGCGCACAATGTCCACCTTTGCGTCAACTGCCTCAGCGGTCATGGTGGAAATGGCTTCTGGCCCAACGGCTCCAGCACTCATCGTGGCGTTGATGCCCACAATGTCGGCAACCTTTGCTGCATAAGTCAGTACGCGCTTGCCGCCGCCACCAATCAAAATTGGCGGACACGTTCCCTGTACGGGCTTTGGCATGCCGTTGTAATTGGTGATGGTGTAGTGCTTGCCGGCATAGGAGAAGGGTCCTTGCGCGAAGCAACCCTTCATGATGTCGATGCCTTCGATCATCTTGTCAATGCGCGTGCCTGCAGATTCATATGGAATACCCGATTGCTCGTAGTCGGTAATCATCCAGCCTGCGCCAATACCTAAGTCGAGGCGTCCATCACTCAACAAGTCAAGTGTTGCCATTTCCTTTGCAAACACCACTGGATGTTTGTAGTCGTTGTCCCACACCAACGCGCCAATGCGAAGTGTTGACGTTGCCATTGCAGCAGCAGTCAATGCAGGAAGCGGGGCTAGTTGTTCCGTGAAGTGGTCTGGCATGGTGAGTGCGCCATAGCCAAGTGCTTCAGTCTTCTGTGCAAGTTCCACCCATTCTTTGCCGGTTGGAGTGCTACTTGCTTGGATTCCAAAGCGAAATGGGCGTATTGGGAACTGACGGGAAGATGACATGTAGGCAGATTAGTGTGAATGGCAACGTGAATCCCCACTTGAGGTTGAGTATCCGCCTGTTGATCACCATGCTCGCTGGAGCACTTGCGATCACAGCCATCATTGTTGCCATGGCTCCGCAGGCCTGGGGAATTCTTCATGCTCATAGTGAAGAACCCGTGTCCTTGTCGCAGTTTTCTGGGCTTGCTCAACGCAGTATTTTGCTTGACGTGAATGGCCAGCAGGTTGGCATATTCCAGGTGAAGAACACTCAGCAAACTCCAATTTCGGCAGTTCCGGAAGCTGTCAAAAATGCGTTCATTGCAGTTGAAGACTCGGTGTTCTATGAGCACGATGGAGTGAACATTCGGGCAGTTGGAAGAGCTCTTCTGGCCAACTCACAAGGTGGTGGTAGGCAAGGCGCTTCAACCATTACCCAACAGGTCATTAAAAATGAGTTGCTGGGCGGAAAGATATCGGGAAGCCGATTGAAGTTGCTGCAAATTCGTGGTGCAGTCATGTTGGAAAAGCAATTGTCGAAAGAAGAAATTCTTGAGCGATATTTGAACACGGTGTTCTTCGGCAACAACGCGTACGGACTACAGGCTGCCGCCGAGGTGTACTTCGGAACTTCGGTACAAGGCCTCTCGCAAAACCAGGGAGCTTTTCTTGCAGGCATGGTGCAAGCGCCATCCTCTCGTGACCCATTTACGAAGCCCGATGCATCTCGTTACCGATACAAACAGGTACTCAGCCGTTTAGTTGAAGTTGAAGAAATGACTCCGGAGCAGGCAACACTTGCATGCAAAGGGTGGGAGTCAACACGAATTCGCACAGTTGAAGATGCGGACTGCCCAATTCCCGACAACCGTCGCGAAATTTCACGTGCAACCGACACGGGTCGCACCTATTTCTCTGAAGCAGTCCGCGACTATTTGTTGAATCGCTCAGACATTCTCGGCGTCACGTATGAAGAGCGCTACAGCAAATTGTTCCATGGCGGCCTTCGCATTTACACAACGCTTGACAAGAGTGCTCAGGCTGCGGCAGAAAAAGCTGCGCTTGAACAAATGCCCGAAAACTCGGCCAACATTCAAGCAGCCGTAGTAACGGTAGATAACGCAACAGGTGGCGTTCGTGCAATGGTCGGCGGTCGTGATTTCTTGGTCAGCGAAGTAAACGTTGCCATGCGCAGGCGCCAAACAGGTTCGAGTGTGAAGATGTTTATTCTCGCTGCTGCAATGGAGGCGGGACTGTTGCCAGAAGATGTGATTGATGGAACGCTTCCGTGCACGTTGCCAAACCCCGGCAACGACGAGGAACCTACCTTTCTCATTTCTAATGGTGTGAGTCAGCCAGTTTCTACATTGCGCACCATGACTGCACTATCGATTAACTGCGCCTACGCACGTCTTGCCCAAGTTGTAGGACTCGACAAGGTAGTTGCGTTGATGTACGGAATGATGAGTTCAGACTTTCTGCCAAAACCTGAATGGGGAACCGACGCTGAACGTTTGAATTTGATTAAGCCGTACGCATCGCTGTCAACTGGTGCAAACGAGATGAGTCCGTTAGACATGGCATCTGGTGCACAAACCATTGCCAACTTGGGCGTGCATCACGAGCCTTACTTCGTTGAAAAAATTGAAGACTCAACTGGTGTGATCTACCAGCACGAATTGAATCCTGATCAAGCGCTATCGGAAGCTTCTGCACTTCGTTCTGTCGATGCTTTGAAAGGTGTTCTCAGTTTCGGAACTGCACGCCGAACCCAACTAGAAGGTGGTCGACCAGCAGCAGGAAAAACGGGAACGCAAGACGACAACACCAATGCGTGGTTCGTTGGCTTCACACGTGAACTGACGACGGCGGTGTGGGTTGGTGACCCACGCGCGTATACGCCGATGGTCAATATTCCAGAATTTAAAAATGTTGATGGGTACACACGCATTCAAGGTGCCATGTATCCAGCACGTATTTGGAAGCAAACGATGGATGAGGCTCTTGGCAATGTGCCAGTGAATGAGTTTTCCGATTGGCCGGCTCCACCTCCAGCGTTACCAACTGAGGCTCGCCAAGACCTTTCTCCACAACGCATCTATTTGCCAGGCAATGAGTGCTTGGCGCAAGTGGTGTCGGGAACCATTCCTGCGCCACCAACCACTCAAGCAAAGGGTAAGAATACGACTACGGTTCCTGTTGTGCCGAACAACACCGTTGTGGTGAACCTTGTGGAACCGCCCGCACTGCCCGTTGTTACTACTTCAAGTACGTCTACAACAACGACAACAACTATTCCTGGAACAGTTGCATCGAGCACGCCGCCGAGCAAGCAGTACATCAAAGATCGCTACCCAGCCGGACCAGTGAACACCGTTCCTAATGGTGCCTTCTGGGTATACAACTGCGCGGATGGCTTGCCGCTCTCTGCAGTAACGACAGTCGCCGGTTAATGATGGCTGCGTTGTCAGACCTTCTCGCAGTTCAGACAACAGACATTGCAATTTCACAGGCGAAGCATCGTGTGAGTCATTTGCAGGAAACCATTGACCGCGATGCCGCAAAGAATGCACTCGCTGAAATTGATGCACAAATTGCCACTTGCGATGCAGAGATTGTTGCGGCAAATGTGGAAATCACAAAAGTTGATCGCTTCTCACACGAACATGATGACAAGTTGATCAAGTTGAATAAGCAGTTGAAGACTGTTATCGCGCCACGTGAGGCAGAAGCGCTGCAGCATGAAATTGCAACAGTGACTACTGAGCGAAGTGCGCTCGATGATCGCGAGCTTGAACTCATGGGCGTCGTT
>CANKUF010000014.1 GCA_947486675.1 Acidimicrobiaceae bacterium | reverse complement strand
AACCATGCGCTTTGCACTCTTGATGTTCTGTGCAAGCTGCTGATCGACCAAACGCTTCATGACGAACGGCTTGAACAATTCGAGTGCCATCAACTTTGGCAAACCGCATTGCTGCAAGCGCAGTGTTGGTCCAGCAACAATTACTGAACGACCTGAGTAGTCAACGCGCTTTCCGAGCAAGTTCTGACGGAAGCGACCTTGCTTACCCTTCAACATGTCGGACAACGACTTGAGCGGACGGTTACCAGGTCCAGTTACTGGACGACCACGGCGACCGTTGTCGAACAATGCATCTGATGCTTCTTGCAACATGCGCTTTTCGTTGTTCACGATGATTTCTGGTGCACCAAGATCGAGCAATCGACGCAAACGGTTGTTGCGGTTAATTACGCGACGGTACAAGTCGTTCAAGTCGGAAGTTGCAAAGCGTCCACCATCAAGCTGCACCATCGGGCGCAGGTCTGGAGGAATAACTGGAATAACGTCGAGGACCATTGCCTTCGGGTTATTCACCAAACGACCAGCATCGTCACGACGGTTAAACGACGCGATGATCTTGAGGCGCTTGATTGCCTTCTGCTTACGCTGCGTGCTGAGCACTTTGCCCTTATAGCCATTCATGATTGCGTCGCGGAGAATGATTTCTTCTGCATCGAAATCGATGGTGTCAATAAGTGACTTAATGGACTCTGCGCCGGTGCCGCCTACGAAGTATTCGCCGTAACGATCCTTCACTTCGCGCCACAACTCTTCGTCTTCCACGATCATGCGTGAGTGCATCTTGCCGAACGTGTCATGCGCGCGTTGGATCAAGTCCAACTCTTTGCCATAACGCTCGGTGATGGTGGTGAGATCTTTGTCGATCAACTTCTGGCGTGCACGAACATCTGCATCCTTGGCACCCGACTTCTCGAGTTCCTTCAGCTCTGCTTCTGCATCCTTTTGACGCTGCTTCAAGTCGCGTTCGCGATTCTTGATGAGTTGTTCCTTGTCTTCAAGCAACACTTCTTCAAGTTCGGTCATGTCGGCATGACGCTTGTCGGCATCAACACTGCTCACCAACCAGGCGGCAAAGTAAATAACCTTTTCAAGCTGCTTCGCCTTGATTTCGTCGCGTGGTTCAAGACCACCCAACAAATAGGCCAACCATGAACGAGTTCCGCGTAGGTACCAAATGTGAACAACTGGTGCAGCCAATTCGATGTGGCCCATGCGCTCACGACGAACCTTCGAGCGAGTTACTTCAACGCCGCACTTTTCGCAAATGATGCCCTTAAAGCGCACACGCTTGTACTTACCGCAGTAGCACTCCCAGTCACGTGTAGGTCCGAATGTCTTTTCACAGAACAGACCATCACGCTCAGGGCGCAATGTGCGGTAGTTAATGGTTTCAGGCTTCTTTACTTCACCACGTGACCAGTTACGAATGTCGTCCGCAGTGGCCAAACCAATGCGCAACTGTTCGAAACTGTTGACGTCAACCTTGTTTTTGAATTCGGTTACTGCGTCGGACATGTTTTCCTCTTCTCGTTCTTCTCTGCTCGTCAAATTCTCTGGTTAGTAAGTGGCGTTAGAAAGCGCGTTGTTCGCGGCGGCGTTCACGGTCACGGTCATCTGCATCAGAGCCACGCTCTGGACGCGAAATGTCGATTCCGAGTTCTTGTGTTGCGCGGAAGACGTCTTCGTCCATGTCGGTAAGTTCAATGTTCTTACCTTCATTAGAGATGACTTCTACGTCGAGGCACAAAGCCTGCATTTCCTTCATGAGCACCTTGAAGCTCTCAGGAATGCCTGGCTCAGGAATGTTCTCGCCCTTCACGATTGCCTCGTACACGCGAACGCGTCCGAGTACGTCGTCTGACTTAATGGTGAGCAATTCCTGCAAGCAGTAAGCAGCACCGTAAGCCTCGAGAGCCCACACTTCCATTTCACCGAAGCGCTGACCACCGAATTGAGCTTTACCACCCAAAGGTTGCTGAGTGATCATGCTGTATGGCCCAGTTGAACGTGCGTGGATCTTGTCGTCAACCATGTGTGACAACTTGATGATGTACATGTAGCCAACCATGGTTGGGTTGTCGTAGTACTCACCGGTGCGACCGTTGCGAAGTTGTGTCTTGCCATCTTCACCAATCAAGCGAACGCCATCAACCGATTCTGGGTTGAGGTTCCTCAAGATTGACTGAATGGTTGGGTGTGGACCAGCGGCTTCATCTTCGTCCCAGTGAGCACCGTCGAACACCGGTGTTGCAACAAAGGTTGCAGGCTTGGTGTTGATGCGTGTCTTGGTTTCGGTACCGCGAATTGGTGCGTCGCCAACAACTTTGTTGTTCTTCACGTCACTCCAACCCCAACGTGCGCAGTAGCCAAGGTGAGCTTCAAGCACCTGACCAATGTTCATTCGGCTTGGAACACCAAGTGGGTTCAAGATGATGTCGACAGGAGTTCCGTCGGCCATGTATGGCATGTCTTCGATAGGGAGAATCTTGGAGATAACACCCTTGTTACCGTGACGTCCTGCCAACTTGTCGCCCACGCTGATCTTGCGCTTCTGCGCAACATAAATGCGGACCAACTGGTTTACACCTGGTGGCAATTCGTCGCCGGCTTCGCGGTCTCCCGCTTCGCGTGACAACACCTTCACGTCAATAACTTTGCCGCTTTCGCCGTGTGGAACCTTGAGGCTGGTGTCGCGAACTTCACGAGCCTTCTCACCGAAGATTGCGCGCAAGAGGCGCTCTTCTGGAGTGAGTTCGGTTTCACCCTTTGGAGTGACTTTTCCAACGAGAACATCGCCAGGACCAACTTCGGCACCCACGCGAATAATTCCACGGTCATCGAGGTCGGCAAGAATGTCGTCGCTCAAGTTTGGAATGTCGCGTGTGATTTCTTCTGGTCCGAGCTTGGTGTCGCGAGCGTCAACTTCGTATTCCTTGATGTGGATTGACGTGAGTACGTCTTCCTTCACCAAACGCTCGCTCAAGATGATGGCGTCTTCGAAGTTGTAGCCCTCCCATGGCATGAATGCCACGAGCAAGTTCTTTCCAAGTGCAAGTTCACCCATGTCGGTTGAAGGACCGTCACAAATCAAGTCGCCCTTAGCAACTTTCTGACCTTCCTTCACACGAATGATGTGGTTAATGCTGGTGTCTTGGTTTGAACGACGGAACTTGAACAACTTGTGTTCTCCGTCGGCCTTCTTCAAGTTGTCATAAGCAATGGTGATCAAGTCGCCAGTTACTGAAGTAACGGTTCCTGAATCTTTTGCCAAGATGAGGTCTGCACCGTCACGTGCAGCACGTGACTCGATGCCGGTTCCAATGTATGGAGCCTCGGCACGAAGCAATGGAACAGCCTGACGTTGCATGTTCGCACCCATGAGTGCGCGGTTTGCATCGTCGTGCTCCAAGAACGGAATCAACGCTGTAGCCACCGAAATAATTTGGCGAGCCGAAACGTCGATGAAGTCCACTTCTGTTCCAGGTACATATGCGATGTCAGTGGTTGAACCGAAGAAGCTTTCTGCTTCAAGCATCTTCTTCAAGTCATCCAAGCTGGCTGCCTGTGGTGAACGACGTACAAGTACGCGCTCTGACTTAAAGGTGCCATCTGCATTCAACGCGGTGTTTGCCTGCGCAACGACGTAGTTCTCTTCTTCGTCTGCTGGCATGTACACGATTTCGTCGGTGACCTTGCCGTTGCGAACGCGACGGTATGGGCTCTCGATGAATCCGAATGGGTTCACGCGTGCATACGTTGAAAGTGCACCGATGAGTCCAATGTTTGGACCTTCTGGTGTTTCAATTGGGCACATACGGCCGTAGTGCGAAAAGTGAACGTCTCGAACTTCGAAACCTGCGCGCTCACGGCTCAGACCACCAGGTCCGAGTGCCGACAAACGACGACGGTGCGTAAGACCCGACAATGGGTTCACTTGGTCCATGAACTGCGACAACTGGGAAGTTCCGAAGAACTCCTTGATTGCAGCAACAACTGGACGCACGTTGATGAGTGTTTGTGGCGAAATCGCTTCCACATCTTGTGTGGTCATGCGCTCGCGAACAACACGCTCCATACGTGACAAACCGATACGAACTTGGTTCTGAATCAATTCACCAACCGAACGAATACGACGGTTTGCAAAGTGGTCCTGATCGTCGAGGCGGTAGCCAGGCTCTTGCTTCACGAGGTGCAACAAGTAGGTGATGGTTGCAAGAACTTCGCAACGGCTGAGGACATCTTGTCCTTCAACTGGAACGTCGAGCTTGCCAAGTTCGGTGCCGACCTTCATGTCGAACAACTTGCCAACCTTTTCAATTTCTGCACCCAACTTGCGGTTCAGCTTGTAGCGACCAACGCGTGACAAGTCGTAACGACGGTTCTCGAAGAATGCGCCTTCGAAATATGCACGTGCTGCTTCAACGTTTGGTGGTTCGCCCGGACGAGCGCGCTTGTAAATTTCAACAAGTGCTTCTTCGCGAGTTGGAGCGATTGGACGCTCCTTTTCCCACTGACCTTCAAGGAAGTCGAAGTAGTTCACGAAACGATCGAGGAAGCCTGGAGCGTTTTCTTCGTCGTAACCAAGTGCGCGCAACAAGGTGAAAATTCCGATGCGGCGCTTACGTGCAACACGCGTTCCAGCGGTGACGTCTTTACCTGGCTTCTGCTCTACGTCGAACTCCAACCATTCTCCGCGGTACGGGTGAATGGTTCCCTTTACCAACTGGTGCTTCGACAAGTTACGCAAGCGGTAACGCTCACCTGGTTCGAAAATAACGCCTGGTGAACGAACCAACTGGCTCACCACAACACGCTCGGTGCCGTTAATGACGAAGGTGCCCTTTTCGGTCATCTTCGGGAAGTCGCCCATGAACACAACTTGTTCTTTAATTTCGCCGGTTGGCTTGTTCAAGAAACGTGCGCGCACAAATACTGGCGACGCATACGTCATGTCACGTTCGCGGCACTCCGCAACAGTGAACTTTGGTTTTGGACAAAGATCTTCATCGTCTGGGTCGAATTCAAGTTCGAGCTGAAGATCGTCGCTGAATCCTTTGATTGGCGAAATATCTTCGAACGCTTCCTTCAATCCTTCTTTAAGGAACCATTCAAAACTCTCGCGTTGTACCGCGATGAGGTCTGGAAGTTCGAGGGTTTCTGGAAGGGTCGCGAACGAATACCGTTCGCGTGCAGACGCACGTGAGGCCACTGAGTTACTCCTGATCGAGAAGTGATGAATACGAATCGACGAGCCAGATGAACTTCTTTGGGGGAAGGTTCAGGGGGCTACGCACGGCAACGAACTAGGCTACCGCCGCTTTTGCGGCTTTTACCCAGATCTGATAGACGGCTGAAGCCCGAGGCTTTCGCCCCGGGCTTACAGACCTAAATGGCTGAAATTACGCGAGTTCGACGACTGCGCCGGCTTCTTCCAACTTGGCCTTTGCCTTCTCGGCATCGTCCTTGCTGGCACCCTCGAGAACAGGCTTTGGTGCACCGTCTACGAGGTCCTTTGCTTCTTTCAAGCCGAGGCTGGTGAGTTCGCGTACTACCTTGATGACCTGAATTTTCTGAGCTCCGCCTTCTTTCAAGATGACAGTGAACTCGTCCTTTTCAGCTGCTGCTGGAGCTGCTGATGCTGCTCCGCCTGCTGCTGCAACAGCAACTGGTGCTGCTGCGGTGACGCCGAACTTCTCTTCGAACGCATCGAGGAGGTCCTTCAATTCGATTACTGACAATTCTGCGATTCCGTCAAGAATCTGGTCTTTGGTGAGTGCCATTTCTTTTCTCCTATTTTTCTGTATTGATCTTGGTTATTGGGATTGGTTTCTTGAACGTGGCTATTACGCCGCATCCTTCGATTCGATAAGCGCCTTGATGCCGTAAGCGGCACGACGCATTGGAGCCTGGAGCAAGTTCGCGGTCTTGCTGAGTGGGGCCTTGAGGGCACCAGCGAACATGGACAACAGAACTTCGCGGCTTGGCAAGTCGGCAAGTGCCTTCAATTGCACTGCATCAACGGTCTTTCCGCCAATGACGCCACCCTTCAACACCAACAATGGGTTGGTTGCTGCATGGTCGCGAAGTGCTTTTGCTGCTGCCGATGCGTCACCCTTAACAAAGGTGATTGCTGTTGGGCCAACGAGGAAGTCGGACAAACCTTCGAAACCGGCTTCTTGTGCTGCACGGCTTGCGAGTGTGTTCTTGTACACCTTGTATTCAGCACCGAGTGGGCTAAGTGAGCGACGCAACTTGGCGAGTGAACCTACGGTCATACCGCGGTATTCGGTGATGAGTGCTGCGTCTGCTGCTGCGAGCTTCTCGCGAACTTCAGAAACTACTGCTGCCTTCTCGGCGTTTGGTGATGTTGTCATCGTTGCCCTTTGGTTGCTTTCGAATAAGGAAAAATATGTTTCCGGCGCGGGCGCTCGGACACTTCAACGAACGCTCTCTGCGCTGCGACTGATGTCGCGCTCTTCGAGTATTCGCCTCGTTTGGCAAGACTTTCGTCTTCTTCGTTTTTCGAATTACTTCGAAACAACCAAATGTCTGTGGCGAGCAACCGAACCGAATAAATCGGATTGGGTTGTTATGTGAGTGGTCAGGCTAGCGGGGTGTTTTGGGTATTGACACCCCGCCAAAGCCAAACCGAATTACTTAGTAGGAGCTGGAGTCAACGCGGACGCTTGGTCCCATGGTTGACGAAACCGACACCTTCTTTACGTACTTACCCTTGGCCGAAGCTGGGCGGGCACGCATGAGTTCTTCCATTACTGCAGCAAAGTTGGCTTCAAGAGCCGACAGTTCGAAGCTGGCCTTGCCAACTGGAACTTGTACGTTGCCGTAGCGGTCGGTGCGGTATTCAACTTTTCCGCCCTTAAATTCGGTAACTGCGCGACCAACGTCGTTGGTAACGGTTCCCGTCTTTGGGTTTGGCATCAAGCCACGTGGTCCGAGCGCGCGGCCCAACTTACCCACCATTGGCATGAGGTCTGGAGTGGAAATCGCAATGTCGAAGTCCATCTTTCCGCCTTCAATGGCGGCTGCAAGATCGTCGGTTCCCACAATGTCGGCACCGGCGTCGCGAGCAGCCTGTGCTGCTTCACCCGCTGCGAACACGGCAACGCGAACGGTCTTACCAGTTCCCGAAGGAAGGGCGACGGTTCCACGAACTGCCTGATCGGCCTTACGTGGGTCAAGACCCAAGCGCACTACCAATTCGATGGTTTCATCGAACTTGGCGGTTGCCATGGTCTTGGCCTTGTTCAACGCATCGCTGGACGAAAACGCCGCTTCGATGTCGTAACTGGCAATTGCTGCTTTGTATTTCTTTCCTAGTGGCATAAAGCCTCCCTCATGGTTGTGTCGTTCGGGCGAGGTAGTCCCGATCCGACGTTTATATATGTATGTGAACTGTGTACTCAGCCAACAACGGTAAGGCCCATTGAACGGGCTGTTCCGCGGACCTGAAGCTTTGCGGCTTCCATGTCGTTGGCGTTGAGGTCTGGCATTTTGATCTTGGCAACTTCTTCAATGTCCTTTTCAGTAACACTGCCGCAGACTTCTTTGCCTGGGTTCTTTGCTGCCTTTTCCAAACCGGCTTTCTGACGAAGCAGAACTGGTGTTGGAGGTGTCTTCAAAATGAAGGTGAAGGTACGGTCTTCGCAGATTGAAATTTCAACTGGAATAATCGTTCCTACTTGTGATTCGGTTGCAGCGTTGTACTGCTTCACGAAGTCCATGATCTGGATTCCGTGAGGTCCGAGTGCCGTACCAACTGGTGGTGCAGGCGTCGCTTTTCCAGCTGGAATCTGGATCTTTACGATTGCTACAACGTCTTTCTTTGCCATGACGAGTGTTCTTTCTTTCTTGGAAGTTGTTTAGAGCTTTGCCACTTGGCTGAAGTCCATCTCCACCAAGGTCTCGCGACCGAAGATGTTGACGAGCACTTTCAACTTCATGTGATCTGGGTTAATTTCTGCGACTTGACCGGAGAAGTCGGCGAATGGGCCTTCCTTCACGCGCACGCCTTCGCCAATTTCGTATTCGAGCTTTGGTGCTTTGCGCTTTGGTGCCGACTGTCCGTCGCCCTTTGCGGAAAGGAATGTTTCAACTTCACGACGTGACAACGGTGTTGGCTTCTGACCTTTTTGGCTTTGACCAACAAAACCAGTTACGCCTGGAGTGTTACGAATGCAAAACCATGTGTCGTCGTCCATTTCGCAACGCACAAGCAAGTAACCAGGGAAAACTTTCTTCTGCACGGTTTGCTTACGGCCGCCCTTAAATTCGACAACGTCTTCCATTGGAATAACGATTTCGTAAATGCGATCTTCAATTTGCATTGACTGGATACGTGCCTGCATTGACTGCTGCACTTTCTTTTCGTATCCACTCTGTGAATGCACCACGTACCACGATCCAGGACGCAACCATGGACGATCGATTACTTCTTCTTCGTCTTCAAACTCGTTACCGGTGAGATCGAAGGCGACGTCAGGCGCAACCGTGTCGGTTGTGTCGAGGTCTTCAGAGATGAGAGTTGCGTCGTCAGTCATAATTCAGCCGTTCGGTCTGGGGTCAGTCCTTGTAAAGCCAGCCAGAAAGTATGCCAAAGACAGCGTCCATTCCACCCACGAACGCCGTAATGACCACAACAGTGACCAACACGATGATCGAATAGCGGCGAATTTCTGGCCACTTCGGCCACGCGACCTTGCGCATTTCATCGCGAACTTCGCGAATGTACTGAGCAGGACTCGTGCGCTCTTTCTTCACTTGGCTCGCGACAGTAGGCCGGGGTTGGCGAATAGGCGCACCCTGGTCGTTTACGGCGCCCATCTTTTGCATGGCGCGCTTCTGCTGTCGGTTGAGATCCATGGACATAGCGGAGTTTGAGCCTATCGGGGGCTTTGCCGCACTAATCGGGGTCGAACCACAAGAAATTTGCAGGGCAGGAGGGATTTGAACCCCCGACCATCGGTTTTGGAGACCGGCGCTCTACCAACTGAGCTACTGCCCTAAATAGCGAAGGTGAGGCTACCAGCCATTATCTGTATGACCTATGGGCACACTGCCCTAATTGCGTGGCGAAGTTACTTCGCTGGCCCTTGTTCACACAGCCACTGCATGGCCATATGGAAGATGATCAGTTGGAGGTCTTCAGCTATTTGCATGTCGTCGATAGCGAAGTGAATGGGGTGCTTGGCAATGCCCTTGCACTTGCCGCCCGAGTAACCGAGCACTGCGAAGGTTTCCATTCCTAGCGAGTTGCCCATCTCTAGTGCATTCACCACGTTTGCCGAATTGCCGCTGCCAGAAAACACCACCAAGATGTCGCCTGCATCGGCTTTTACGCGCAATTGCTCGGAATAAATGTTTTCGTAACCAATGTCGTTTGCAAGACATGTAATGACTGCTGGGTTCGCACTGAGCGAATCGATGCGCAATCCAATTCCGTTCTTTACACCGGCACCATACAAGAAGTCGTTTGCAAGATGGTTTGCATTTCCTGCTGAGCCACCATTGCCGCACAAGTAAATGGTCTTCTTGTTTTTCCAAGCGAGTTGCATCGCAGCAGCAAGTTTTGGAACTTCTTTCATTGCAGGAAGTTCAAGCGCGATA
>CANKUF010000013.1 GCA_947486675.1 Acidimicrobiaceae bacterium | reverse complement strand
GTTTGTTCATTCCAGTCGCTGCTTTTTGCAATGCGAGTGAGGCGCATTTGTTGACTTGCCTTGAGTGAAACTGGCAATAACCGTGCACGTCCATCGGCAACGACAAGTTCGCGCAGCCCAATTCGATGACACTCGGCGCGCAATTCTCCAACGCGAATGAGCGCAAGCGCTGCTTCGGGAAGTGGGCCGTAGCGGTCAATCCATTCATCGCGAATATCTGCGACGTCTGTTTGTTTTGTGACTGCTGCGAGCCTGCGGTACGCATCAAGCCGCGACTCTTCCTTGGAGACGTAATCGGTAGGCAAGTACGCGTTGGTTGCAACGTCCAGTTTGAGTTCCGGAACGATTGGCGGAACATCTTCGCCCTTCATTTCCGATACTGCTTCGGTCACTAACTGGCAATACAAGTCGTATCCAACGGCTGCGATGTGACCGCTTTGTGCTTCACCCAACATGTTTCCTGCTCCACGAATTTCAAGGTCGCGCATGGCAATTTTGAAACCACTTCCCAATTCGGTTGCTTCACCGATGGTCTTCAATCGCTCGTATGCATCTTCAGACAACACCTTGTCGCGCGGATGAAAGAGGTATGCATATGCGCGCGAACCGCTTCTGCCTACGCGACCACGAATTTGATGCAACTGTCCAAGGCCAAGCAAGTCGGCGCGCTCAACGACAAGTGTGTTCACGGTTGGCATGTCGATGCCGCTTTCAATGATGGTGGTGCACACCAAAACATCAAACTTGCCTTCCCAGAAATCGATCACGATTTGCTCGAGGCGGCCTTCGTCCATTTGGCCGTGCGCAACTGCAATGCGTGCCTCTGGAACGAGTTCGCGTAACGCTTGAGCGCGTTGTTCAATGCTTTGCACGCGATTATGCACCCAGAACACCTGGCCATCACGCAACAACTCGCGACGAATTGCTTCGGTAGACACTCGCTCATCGTCTTCGCCAACAAAGGTGAGAATCGGCTGACGGTCAGCAGGAGGTGTTTGTAGCAACGACATATCGCGAATTCCGACAAGGCTCATTTCAAGTGTGCGCGGAATTGGAGTTGCAGTCAGCGTAAGTACGTCAACGTTTGTCTTCATCTTCTTCATCATTTCTTTGTGCGTCACGCCAAACCGTTGCTCTTCGTCCACAACGAGCAACCCAAGGTCTTTGAACTTCACGCCTTCTTGGAGCAAGCGATGCGTTCCAATGACACAGTCCACGTCGCCGCTGGCTACTCCAGCAAGCACCTTTTTGGCTTGAGCGTTAGTGAGAAAGCGTGAAAGGGATTCGACGCGAATTGGATAGCCACGGAAACGCTCGGCGAATGTATTTGCATGTTGCGATGCAAGCAAAGTTGTTGGCACGAGTACTGCAACTTGTTTGCCGTCTTGAATTGCTTTGAACGCTGCGCGTACGGCCACTTCGGTTTTACCAAAGCCAACATCGCCACACACCAAGCGGTCCATTGGAACATTGCGTTCCATGTCGCTCTTAACCAGTTCAATTGCTGTGCGCTGGTCTGGCGTTTCAACGAAGGGAAATGCACCTTCCATTTCGTGTTGCCAAGGTGTGTCTTCACCGAATGCATGGCCAACTGCGTTCACTCTTCGCTGGTACAGCACCACAAGTTCTTGGGCAATTTCACGAACGGCAGAGCGCACGCGTTGCTTTGCGCGCGCGAAGTCGCTTCCGCCTAGACGGTGCAGTGTTGGCGAGTCTCCGCCGATGTATTGACGAACCGCATCAATGTGGTCTGTTGGGACGTAGAGCTTGTCGCCTTCTTTGTAGGCAAGAAGTAAGTAGTCGCGCTCGGAGCCACCGATAGTGCGCTTCACCATTCCTTCGTATTTTCCAACGCCGTGATAATGGTGAACCACGTAGTCGCCAGGCTTCAAGTCTTGGAATACCGACGTGGTGTCGCGTTTGCGTGCTCGCGGCTGGCGATGCGTGCGACGTCGACCCGTGAGGTCGGTTTCTGCAATGACTGCAAGTTTTACTTGCGGCAGTGAATAGCCGTGATGCAGAGGAGCAACAACCACATACGTGCCGGGTTTGCTGAGGTCTGCTTCTTTGCTCTTGCTGAGGTCGCGAACGATCACGCCATTCTGTGTAAACACTTCAATCAGTCGCTGCGCTGAACTTTCGCCTTCAGCGGCAATCACCACAGTCCACTTGTCGGTGATCAGTTGATGAACGCGTTTGGCAGTTGCTTCTGCATCGCTTGTTGCCTGACCCCAACCGGTTGACTGCACAGTTGGTGCATCAATTGCTTCAGAAGGAAGCGAGAGCGATAGTGCATTCAATGACTGCGATGGCCCAAATAGTTGATCAATGTCTAAGTGCAGGCGCGGGAATGTTCTCTCAGCATCGCGTGCCCAGGTTGAAGCCAGTGCTTTTGCAAGGTCGTCTTCTTCTGCGAGCAAATCTTTCGCACGGTCGCGCATGCGCTTTGGGTCAACAAAAATGAGTTCGCTGGATGCGGGCAAAACATCGGTGATCAATTGTTCACTTTCAATGAGCCATGGAAGCCAGCTCTCCATGCCTTCGAAGTTGGAACCATCGGCAAGTCTGTCCCAGTGCTCACGGCCCCACGGCTCGCTTGCAACCAAAGCACGCGCGCGTTCGGTTACTGCTTCGTCTAGTTGCAGTTCGCGTGCAGGGAAAATGATTGCTTGCACTAAGTCCTCGGTGCTGCGCTGGTCGTTCACATTGAACGATGTGAGTCGGTCTACTTCGTCGCCCCACAGGTCGATACGAATTGGGGTGTCAGCAGTGCTGGGGAATACGTCGATGATTGATCCGCGACGAGCAACTTCGCCACGATGTTCAACGATTTCTTCGCGACGATATCCGTCGTGCACCAATTTGGCGAGCAACTGCTCAGAGTCAATTTCATCACCAGGCTTAATGATGATTGGCTGCAGTGTGGTTGCACCTGGTCCAAGTTTTTGCAACAGTGCACGAACCGAACCGAGCACAACCTTGGGCGGGTTTTCGCTGCGCAAGCGCCACAACACTTCAAGTCGGCGACCCATGGTTTCTACGCTTGGGCTTACTCGCTCGAACGGAAGTGTTTCCCATGCAGGAAACATCAAAGCGTTATCTGCACCGAGAAACTGCACAATGTCGTCGTGTAGTTGTTGTGCTGCAGTTCCCGTTGGGGCAGCAACTACAAGTGTGCTTCCAGGTGATCGTGCGCTCAGTGCGGCAATGATTGCTGCGCGCGATTGCTCTGCGCATGCAAGCACCGAGTTACGCCCGCCAATTGCAGCGAGAGCCGGCTCTTGGCTGGCAGTAAACGCAAGGTCGTGCAACAACATGCTGGACGCGCCGACTATCGGCCGTTAATTTGCTGCATGGCGGCTTGTGCGCCTTGCGAAATAATTAATTGCACTGCATCGGCGGCAATTTCAACAGCAACATCAAGCACTTTTCGCTCATTGGCAGGCACGCGAGACAACACGTGATCTGCGCCGTCTTCTTTCGACGGAGGTTTTCCAACGCCAATGCGAACGCGCACGAAGTCTTGAGTTTTGAGATGCGACGAAATGCTGCGCAGACCATTGTGTCCGGCAAGGCCGCCGCCAATTTTTATTTTCACTACGCCGGGCTCTAAATCCAGTTCGTCGTGAACAACGATGATGTTTGCTGGTTCATCAATTGCGTATCGGCGGGCGAGTGGGCCAACGGAATTTCCCGATTCATTCATATACGTAGTTGGCATGGCCAACACGAATCGAGTTCCTTCGTTATTGATCTCGGCGATGAGTGCGCGATCGCGCGATGACTTCATCGAGGTGTTGAAACGTGATGCAAGCAATTCAATTGCATCAAAACCAACGTTGTGTCGGCTGCCTTCGTATTTGCGACCTGGGTTACCTACGCCTACAACGAGTGCGTTGTAAGGAGTACCTCGCCGCTCGTGCCGCTCACCGCGACCGAACAGCGCCATACAAATTAGGAAGCGGCTGGCTTATCGCCGGCAGCAGGAGCACCGGCTGCCGGAGCTTCACCAGCAATGGCTTCACCAGCAGCGGCTGCAACTGGCTTGTCAACTTGTGAGCTCGTTACCAACACGGTGACAACAACCAAGTCTGGGTCGGACACTGCGGTAACACCCTTTGGCAACACGATGTCTTCCATACGGATGATGGAGTGCATGTTCATCTCGGTGACGTCGATGACGAGTTCGTTTGGAATGTTGTTTGCTGCTGCGCGAATTTCTACGCGGTCAACTGCAGGGTCAACAAGTCCGCCTTCTTGCACAACTGCTTTTGCTGTACCCGTGAGGTGAATTGGAACCGACATGACGATTTCCTTCGAGAGGTCAATCTGCATGAAGTCAACGTGGCTTACGTTGCGCTTCACTGGGTCGCGCTGCATGTCCTTCACGATTGCTGGGTATGTCTTGTCAGCAACTTGCAATTCAAGAATGGTGTTGGTGCCTGCTGGGCCCGACAATGCAATGCGCAAGTCGCGGCGCTCAACAGTGATTACCACTGGTTGCATGCCTGCTCCGTAAATGACCGCAGGAATGTGGTCGGCTCCGCGCAAACGACGAGCCTCTGGGCTACCGGTCGTGCGGCCAACGTTGGTCTTCAATGTGGTGGTCATGTTCAAAACTCCGTACTTACATAGTGAAAATCAGCAGATACAACGGCTGGTCAGTGTACAGCCGCCCAGGGCTATTGCGAAGTGGGGTTAGGACTGGTTTTCGCCGTCAAACAGGTCGCTGACGCTGGTTTCGTCAAACACTGCAGACAGGGCATCGGCAAGGATTTTGGCCACAGAAAGCACCTCGATCTTGGCGATTCGCTTTTCTTCGGGAAGCGGCAGCGTGTTGGTGAGCACCACGCGAGTAATTGGTGAGTTTTCGAGGCGCTCGATGGCTGGGCCAGAGAGCACGCCGTGAGTGGCCATGGCCCACACTTCTTTTGCGCCACGGTTGATGAGCAGCTCGGCGGCACTCACGATTGTTCCGCCGGTGTCAATCATGTCGTCGGTCAGGATGCACAAGCGTCCTTCAACTTCACCGATGACTTCTTTGGCAACAGCAACGTTTGCGGTGTTCTTCGGACGACGCTTGTTAATAAATGCAACGTCTGCGTTCATGTCGGCAAGATGCTGTGCAAATCGTTCGGCAACCTTTACGCGACCTGCGTCTGGTGAAACGATGACCACTCCGTCACGCGCGTTCGAACGTACATACTTTTCAAGAACAGGAATTGCGGTGAGGTGATCGACAGGGCCTTCAAAGAAACCCTGAATCTGTCCGCTGTGCAAGTCGATAGACACCATGCGCTTAGCGCCAGCAGCTTTAAACATGTCGGCAATAAGGCGTGCGGTAATTGGCTCGCGGCCTTCTGCTTTGCGGTCTTGGCGGGCATATCCGTAAAACGGGCACACTGCAGTAACGCGCTTTGCCGACGCGCGATATGCGGCATCGATCATGATCAGTTGTTCCATGATGGAGTCGTTCACGCTGCGGCCTTCGTGTCCACAATGTGTTTGCATCACGAACACATCGCCACCGCGAACTGATTCACCAAAACGCGGACGCAGTTCGCCGTTTGCGAACTCAACAATGTTTGCTTCGCCCAGTTGCACTTCAAGATGCTGCGCAACTTCTTCAGCGAGCGCCGGGTGAGTGCGACCCGTGTACAACGCCATTCTCTTCGTGGTGACCTTGTCAATTGTTTTGTTCACGAGGCCCCCTCAAGAAATATGTCGGCGCAATTCATTTGCCAGCATAGATCGCGGGGCCGATTCGGCTTTCTTCGCAATCCTTCACGAGTTCCGGGGAGAGGACTCGAACCCCTATATACGGGACCAAAACCCGTTGTCCTGCCATTGAACGACCCCGGAGAGACGGCAATACGGTACTCAATCTAATCGCCGTTTGCTTATTTGGTCTTAGTTCCCGCTAGCGTGCTGTGCGCTATGGGTTCACTTGTAAAACGTCGTCGTAAGCGGATGCGCAAAAAGAAGCACAAGAAGATGCTTCGTCGTACCCGCCACCAGCGCCGCAAGTAACCCCGTTTTCGCCCCTCGCCTTTGGATCTAGAAAGAGCGAGTGTGGGTGACAACAACGGTTGCTTCGCTTAACGCTTCATGAATGCGTGGATGCGCACCGTCTAACCACCAAGTAGCACCACTGCCCGCCAATACTGGACTTTGGCCACTGGCTTCACGAATGCGGTCGCGCCAAAGTGCAAGTCGAGGCTCGACAGCAATAGCGGCAGGCTCTAAATCATTTGGCCCATCGTGTTTGGCCTGAAGCGAATCGAAAGCTTTATACACAGCCGGAGTAGAGACACCAAACGGTGGCACCACGAGGGTGATCTCGCGAGCAACGAATGGGAGCGGCTGAAGAATTTCGCCAATTCCTGTTACGCGTGCGCGACCGCCGTGCATGCAGAACGGAATGTCTGCGCCAAGTCGGGATGCTGCAACGAAATCGGAATAGCCACCCCAGCGCAGCACGGCCGCAGCATCTGCTGATCCGCCGCCAAGTCCGCCGCCATGTGGAATGTTTTTCTCAATATGAATGTGCGCGGTCTTCCCGCAAAGTTGCAACGCACGTGCCACAAGATTGTTGTCATCTGTTGGAACGCCACTTGCAAATGGACCACTCACCGACATCCCCGATTCGCCTTCGGTAATGGTGATCACATCGTGCAATTCGAGTGACACCATTTCGGCGTCAATGAGATGAAAACCGTCTTCGCGCACGCCAGTGATTTTGAGCGACAGTGTGAGTTTTGCTGGAGCAATGATGAGGGTCATGTCAGGCTTCCTGAGTTGCAATACACAGTCTGCCCCAATCGGCCACATCAAGTTCTTCAGCGCGCGACTCTGGTGAAACCTCAGCAGCAACAAACTGTGCGGGAGTAACCATGTTGGATAAACAGCGGCGCAACATTTTGCGTCGTTGTCCAAAGCCGGTGCGCACGAGTGCAAACAGTTTCTGCGGGTCGACGTTGTTTACTGCAGGTACTGCCTTGCGTCGAATGTCCACCATTGATGACGACACGTTTGGCTTTGGCAAAAACACGGTGGCAGGAACGTCGGCAGCAATAAATGCATCTGCCCAATACGAAATTTTCACACTGACCGCGCCGTAGGCAGGAGTGCGTGGTTTGGCAACGAAGCGTTCAGCAACTTCTTTTTGCACCATGACCAGCAAGTGATCAACAGCAGGTGCGTAATCGAGCAAGTCGGCAACAAGTGGAGTTGCCACGTTGTATGGCAGGTTGGCAATGACGTGCCACTTTGGTGAGCGCTCAACGAGTGGACGCCAGTCCAAGTGCATCGCATCAGCGTGCAATACCTCAACGTTTGGTAGGTGCTTTACGACATCGCGCAACACCTCGACAACTCCGTTATCGATTTCAACGGCGACGATGGTTGCGCCAGTTTCAGCAAGCGCGAGTGTAAGTGAGCCAAGCCCTGCGCCAATTTCGAGTACGAAGTCGTTTGGTCCAACATTGGCGAGGCGCGCAATTTTGCGAACGGTGTTTGGGTCGACAAGAAAGTTTTGACCAAATGCTCTGCGTGGTGCGAGACCGTGCTTGTTCAGCAGGTGCGAAATGTCATTGTGAGAGTGCGTCACCAGGTGATCTTTACGGGAATTGGTGCATCAATGAGGTCGGCTAGTTGTGTGAACTGTGTTGAGTTCAACTGCACAGTGACGCCTGCAGGAACGTTTACGCCGAATGCACTGGTGCACTTAACAGAGCGGCCATTGTTGATGTTGGTAATGGTGAGTTGTGCGCCTACTGGTGTGATTGCAGAAAAGCACACGGGGTTTGACGAATAACCAAGCTCGGTAAACGTGGCGCGGCCCGTAATGGAGTTGTTGTTGGTTGCTGGGTAGGCAACTGCTGCCGAACCCGATGGCGCAATGGGTGGAGGTCCACCAAGAATGACTGATTCCGGAATTTCATCTTCCACCACTGGAGGGACTGTTGTCGTTGTGGTTGAGGTGCTTGAAGAAGAACCACCTGCTGCGAATGAAAACACAGTGAGTGCGAACAATGTCAGAACGGAGAGAGCTCCAATTCGTCGACGCTCGTAAACCGAAAGAACCACTGGCTAAACGCTACGGAGCAATGCCGGGAAACGCAAGGCAAGCATTGCGTGTGGTGAGTTGTGCAAACTGTGCAACGGGTTCGCCGCGAAGGTCGGCAATGAATGTGCCAACTATTGGCACGAGTGCTGGTTGATTCGGTTTTCCACGATGCGGAATGGGTGCAAGGAAAGGCGCATCGGTTTCGAGCAACACGTGATCGATAGGACACCACTGTGCTGCCCGGCGAACATCTTCTGCTGATTTGAATGTGACGATTCCGCTGAATGACAAATATGCACCGCGCTCAACGCATTTGCGTGCCTCGGCTTCGTCGCCAGTAAAGCAATGGAAAATGGTTCGTGCGGGTATGCCTTCGGCATCCAACACATCAAACGTGTCGTCCCACGCATTGCGCGTGTGAATAACCAATGGCAGATCGTGCGTGTTAGCCAACTGAATTTGTGCAGCGAACACCTCGCGTTGCACGGCGCGGTCGGAATGGTCGTAGTAGTAGTCCAGGCCACATTCACCAATGCCTACAACCTTGTTTGAGCCAAGAAATGAAGTAATGGTGTCGATGCCGTTCTTTGCATCGTGCGGGTGCAGGCCAACGGTTGCCCACACGTCTTCATGTTGTGCAGCAATGGCAATTGCTTGTTGGGTGGTATCGGCGTCGGTGCCAATCACGATCATTTTGCTTACGCCCACTTCGCGCGCTGCAGCAATTGCGCTTACTTGTCCGCCTGGAATGTTGTCTTCGTATACGTGGCAGTGCGTATCGATCCACTCAAGAGTTGGGCTCATACGGTGAGTCGAGGGAAAAGTGGCTGGCCCTTCACAACTTGTGTGCCACCCGTGTACTGGCCCCACTTGGTGTCTGCATTAATTCGCAAGTCAGTGATGTTGCCGGTGAGTCCGATGCGGTTCCAAATTTCTTGTGTTGTCGTAGGCAATGCTGGGTTAGCCAAAATGCTGACGATGCGCAGCGCTTCAAGTGCGTCGCCCATCACGGTGTTCACTGCGTCGCCTGGTTCCATCTTCCACGGTTCGTTGTCTTCAAGGTACGAGTTCGTTGCGCCAATCAGTTTCCATGTGGCTTCAAGCGCCTTGCTTGGTTGCACTGCTGCCCAAGCTTGCGAGGTTTCTGCAACAGCAGTCGCAGCAATTTCTGCAAGTGGACTGTTGGCCGATGACGCAGGGCCAACTCCGCCACACTTCTTTTCAACAACAGTTGCTACGCGTGCAGCCAAGTTGCCAAGGTTGTTTGCGAGGTCGCTGTTAAAACGTTTGATCAAGCCTTCATCGCTGAAGTCGCCATCGTTGCCATAAGTAGTTTCGGCCAACACGTAATAACGGAAGCCATCAACACCAACGACGTCAATGAGGTCGAGCGGGTTCACCACATTGCCCGTGGTTTTGCTCATCTTTTCGCCGTCAACAAGCAACCAGCCACCAACAGCCCAGCCCTTCGGAGGTTCGATGCCTGCGCTCATGAGCATGGCTGGCCAATACACGCAATGGAAACGAATGATGTCTTTGCCAATGAAGTGATAATCCACTGGCCAGTTTTCGGCGAACGCTTTTTCGTCGGTGCCATAGCCAACTGCAGTGATGTAGTTGGCAAGCGCGTCGAACCATACGTAGGCAACGTGCGATGGATCCCACGGCAATGGAATTCCCCAGGTAAGTGTTTTACGACTTACCGAGAAATCGTTTAGCCCGCCCTTAATGAAACCGAGAACTTCGTTCATACGGAAACCAGGAGTGATGGCGTTCGGGTGATCTTCGTACCATTTCAGTAATCGATCTTCGAAACGTGACAAACGGAAGAAGTAGTTCTCTTCTTCGACGTATGTGGTTTCTTTCATGTGAATAGGACACTTGCCTTCAATGAGTTCT